>JAJZXX010000117.1 GCA_021806205.1 Bacillota bacterium
TCATATGCCATGAGTCGAAAGACAAGGGTCCATTTACACGCGGCGCTAGCCAAAGAATGCCAAAAGAAAATAACATGAATTAATGCGGCAACAGGGGATTGTGCGCCTAACCTGACAGCATTGGGCGCTCGCCTGGATCGTGGCGCAAAAAGCTTACGTCATCGTCCGGTTCGGATGGAATGCGCTACGATTGCAAACGCTGAATGGCGAACCGTGGTCTCTGCTGAATGCGCTGCGCGGCCTGCGCGATGCCACGCCGGGCGAATGGTGGGTACAAATCCCCGGGACCAAAGACCGGCCCGCCCTCACGGTCCGCATCGTGGCGATGCGCAAGTCCCCCCAAGCGGCCGAAAAGGCGCGCCGGACGGCGCGCAAGGCGGCTCGCGATCATGGCTATACCGTCGCGAAAGAAACGTTGGAGGCGGCCGATTATGTGTTGATTTTGACGACATTAACGGAAACGGCAGCGGATGCCGCCGAAATCCTCGAATTATATCGACTGCGCTGGCAGATCGAAATCGCGTTTAAACGCTTAAAAAGTTTGCTCCACATCGATGAGTTGCGCGCGTTCGACCCCGATTTGGCACAATCCTACCTGTTGGCGAAATTGTTAGGCGCGGTGATGGTGGATGCCATCCGGACCCAGGGGCCGGATTTTTCCCCACCCTTCGGGTACTCACGCCTACGGATTTCCCGTTCGAGGCGATGTCCCCCGCCGTGTGGCGTATTGCCCAACTCATTTGGCAGGATCTCCGAATGATCGTTCAGGGGTTTGTGGAACTGGCGGATTGGTGCCTGACCTCCCGCACGTGGACCAAGGCACTCCATGAGCGCCCCCGCAAACGACGTCTACAATGCGATTCAGACGGCTTAGGTTAGCGCCTATGGCCCCCCCCCACACACCGGTCAGCCGTTCAACAGTTGCAGGCTGGCCGGTTATGGACAGTGCTCGAGATCGTATGTCGGTCTCCAACTCTTCCCAGGTGTTCTCCAAGCGTCATCGCGCTCCCTCAAACTCTGCGTAATCCCGGTGCTTTGACAATATACTGTATCTGGGATTCTGTCACCGCGGTGGAACTGGGCTTCTTGGCTGGCCTCGTACCTAAGCGCCACGAATGTTGTCATCCACAAGGATTCGGCGGTTCTACAGAACCCGGGTCCGAATTCCATTGGGCGATTAGTTCAGTGACCGTTTTTGGCTTGGACAAGTTAGGGAAATGGGCCGCCTCACGCATGAGCACGACCTTAGAATGGGGCAAGGCCTGTTCCAGGTAATCAGCCACGGCTCTACAAAAGGCCGTATCATGCTCACCGATTACAATTAAGGCGGGTATAGGCAGATTGGCAATGCCCCGGGTGTCATCGAGCCCTTCTTGATCGAAGGACCCGTCTGGGTGGAAAAGCAGCAACTCGCGGTACATGATGCGGAATAACTTTCGGGATGCCTCCGGCACATCCTCTTTGTGACCGGAAACTCCCGTGAGCCAAATCACCTCGGCCAATTCGACAATGCGTTCCACCTCATGGGCCATCAATGCCGCCTCATATTCCCGATAGGTGGCAGGCTCCGGTGCATTAAGTTTAGGTTGAAATCCAAACAGGCCGGTGCCAAAGACCATGATGGATCGAATTCGATCGGAATACTGGAGGGCTGTATGCAGTGCGATAGAACCGCCTAAGGAGGACCCCACGAGGGCTGCCGTTGACAGTTCTAGGTGGTCCATTAGGGCGAGAAGCGTTTTCGCCGGGTCGTTGCGGTCTAAGGCCGGGTCGCTCGCTCCGTAGCCAGCCAAGTCGTAGATGATACAACGATAATCGTGTGACAATGCGTCAGCTTGTACGCCCCACTGGCGATGGTCAGCGAGCGCCGCATGCAAAAAGATCACGGCGGGGCCCTCACCTTTCTCCTCGTAATGAATCGCTCCTTGGGGAGTGACAAGGCGCTTCATCAAGAACGCTCCTTTCGAAGGCGTTTCGTTCCCCGCCCAGTTGAACAAGGGGCGGCACTTTCCATATTAGTCGATTCGTTTTTATTGTTGTGGGGCATCCATTGGGTTTTGGGAGACATAGATGTTCAGCTTTCCCTTGTCGGGTTGATCCAAGACGGCTGCGTTATCTATGGGATTCGGATTTCCGACTTGGTACCATTCAGCTCGATTCGTATTGCATCCAGGCAGATTAGTGGCATGTCTTGGCGATTATCCCATGCACAACGGTCGGCTACCTTGGCGATTCCTATCCCCATAGGCCTAATAGAATCGCTCCCGCAGTAATCAACCCGGCTGCTATCATGCGTTTTCGTCCCTCCCTCTCTTTCAGCATCACCAGACCGAGGAGGGTCGCAAAGACGATCCCCATTTCCCGCATGGGGGCCAGCTGAGCCACCGGAGCTAAGCGTATCGCCAGTAAGAACAGCAAGTATCCCCCCGGGGATAGAATGCCGGTCGCGACGATGGTCTTCCAATTGGTGGACCACTCTGTTTTGATCGCACCCGATCGAAGCGCCCACCACGATAAGGCGATCAGGTTGGTGAGATTGCTGCCGTCATTGAGTGCTACGGCCGGGACATAATGAAGAGTCACCTTATCGAGTGTGGTATAGGCAACGATCAAGAGCCCGACGGTCAGAGCCAGCCAAGTGGATTTCGGAACCCGGCTCCGGGTCATTGACAATCGCGCGGGGCTAAGCCAACCACCCAGCACCATAATTCCCGTGACGACCGCGCCCACGCCCAGCCATCCGAGACTCGATAGGTGCTCCCCCAAGAGAAGAATCCCCAAAATGGGTACCAAGAGGGGACTTGTGCCCCGCATCAAAGGATAGACCGAAGACAGATCGCCGGCTGAATATGTCAAGGACAGCAAAATCACGTAAGCTCCGTGCACCGAGGCCGCGACCAAGAGGAGCAGCCAGCCCGCCAGGACCACAGGGTGATGCTGAAGTGCAAAAAGTGCCCACGGCATAAAGGCGGCAAAGGCGATCCACTGAAACGACCATAAAAACACGACTTTATGGCGACTTTGTTTGGCAAAGAGGTTCCAGACGGCATTGAGAAGTCCAGAACTCATCACCAGCATGACTGCCATAGGAAACAAAACGAGCCCCCTATCTGGAGACTCTTCAGGGTAGACATCCAATAAAACAAGCGGGAGAACATGATAAGCCGTGTAATCTGCTCGTCAGTTCGCTACCTTCTTCTATCCGGACTATACCGTCGGCACGGAATTCTCATCCGTTCCTGCTTGTGGTCGTCGCTTCGTGGCGACAACCGCTGCTCGTGGGCTCATCAGACAACCGCTGCATGACCACCGATCGGGAATTGGCCTAAATAGCCTCACCCTGCCCTGAAGGTTCTTATTGAATTGATGCTAGAATAGCACAAGGACACGTACGCTGCAGGGCTTGAAGGCTCCTTTCCATTATGGTTTTGGTCTTGGCCTGATAGAGATGTCACGGTGCCACGGGCTGTTCGCGGTTGACGTGATCCTTTCTTGGCATGGCTAATGACAGAGGTGCCGGACTCAATCCGGTCGGCCCGGTTGACTGTTTTCACGAAAGGACCGTGCGATGGTTTGGTGGATCAGCAACAGAATTCTGGTGACCCGGGGCGGATCCCATGCCTACGGGTTAAGTCGGCCTGATAGCGACGAGGATATCCGGGCAATTGCGCTGCCGCCTGTCTCATGGCTTTTGGGAATGGATTTGGTAGGTCAGCGTGCCCAAACGGTTGAAGAGCATGCCGGGCAAGATGTTGTGGTGCATACCGTCGCCAAGTTTTGCCGGTTAGCGCTTCATGCTAATCCGAATACGTGGGATATACTATTTTGCCCCGACGATCAGATCCTCATGCAAACGGTTATGGGTGCCGAATTGCGGGCGATGGGCGAGAAGTTTTTGTCCAAACGGGCCTACCAGTCCTATTCGGGATACGCGGCGTCCCAACTGAAGAAGATGCGTACCCATAATACGGCACACGGATCGCGTCAGGCGGAGGTCCGAACCTTTGGGTATGACACGAAAAACGCCATGCACTTGATTCGGCTCTTATTGACGGCCAGAGCGCTCCTCCAGGAAGGCTACGTGAACATCCGCCGTCCGGAACGCGAGTTTTTATTAAGCATTCGAGATGGCCACTATACCAACATCGAGATTCAAGACATGGCCGCACAGTTGGATAGTGAGTGTCGTCAGATTGTGCATCGCTCGGGGTTGCCCGATGTACCGGAGACGGCTGCGGTAAAAGACTGGTTGATCGAATGGCAGCGCCAGTGGGTGAACGGGGACCTCCGGGTGTTAACGCCGGTGTGAGGTAGGAGGGACGCCAATCCAATGGATAGGACGCTTATTCCGGATTCGCTATTTCCGGTATGGGAAGCGTTAGACCGCCTGGCACCTACGTATCTCGTCGGGGGTGCCGTGCGGGACTTATGCCGGGGTGTCGTGCCGCACGATTGGGATTTGGCGACGGTGCTTCATCCGGACGAGGTACAGCAGTGGGGACATAGAGCGCAATATCGGGTGATTCCGTCAGGTCTGGATTTTGGCACAGTGACGATCATGACAGAACTGGGCCCGGTGGAAGTCACCACATTCCGTCGGGATGGGCGTTATGTGGATGGGCGCCATCCCCAAACGGTAACGTTTTCCAAGAACCTTGAGGAGGACCTGGGTCGTCGGGATTTCACCATGAATGCGATGGCTCTGAATATCGACGGGGTTCTGGTGGATCCTTTTAACGGTTTAAGAGATTTAAGCCACGGCCGCATTGCTCCGGTCGGCGATCCCCGAGACCGATTTACGGAGGACCCCTTGCGGATGTTTCGTGCCGTTCGATTTACGGGTCTAGCGGACTCTTCCGGCGACGCCCTCCAGTTGGACCCGTCTATTATGGACGCTATTGGTCGGTATAAGGCCCTGATTGCCCAGGTCAGCGGAGAACGCCATCAGCAAGAATTATGGAAGCTTTTAGATACACCACACTTTGCGGCGGCCTTAAGAGTGCTGAGCACTTCAGGATTGTTGGGGGTTGTCTGGCCGGAATGGGTGGCAACCCAAGGATTTGATCAAAAAAATCCTTACCATCACTATGTCCTGGATGAGCATCTTTTGCAAACGGCAGAACACGGGCCTACCCCCGCGTTAAGACTAGTGGGACTCCTTCACGACATCGCTAAGCCTAGCGTGTTTTGGCTGGATCGTTCTTTGGTGGGTCATTTTTACGGTCATGATGATGTGGGTGCAAAATACGTACGGAACATGCTCGGTCGCATGGCCATGGCTCACGACATGATCGATTGGGTGGCGCAGTTGATTCAATATCATCTGTTTGATTGGGAAGGTGCGAGTGACACAGCGATTCGCCGCCTCATGCGAACCGTGGGCGTTTCGGTCGTCCAGGATCTCTTGTCCCTTAGGACTATGGACATCGAAGGGGCGGGACGTACATGGTCCGAGGCGGCCCGGGTACGCGAACGGGTCCGTCGACTGTCCGAGGACCGGTCGACGCGGGGAGTCCGACTGGCGCTGGACGGTAACGATGTGATGCATCTGATCGGTATCGCCAGAGGCCCTCAGGTGGGCTATTATCTTCGACAGCTTGAAGATTGGGTGGATCAGGACCCGGCGCGCAACACGTTCGCCACATTGGAACGGCAGCTAATCCAGTGGACCCAAAAGGAAGTTCAGGGAAATGTCAATGACAATGAATGAGTGGGGCGCCGTTTTTTGCTATGGGCTTGGGTGCGATAGGGGACGGCACTATAGGGAGGGGGAAAGACGGGATCAATCCCGGGTGTCATTGAGGATGCCGTACTACCGTGCCAGCAATTCGGCCAGACGCTGCCAGTGAAACAGCGTTTGGTTCTGACCATGAATGACGTTGACCAGGGGAATGCTTGTAATGCTGCCGGAGCAAAGGCTTACCATAAAGCCGCCTTTGCCCTCGGTCAAAAGATCTACAGCCTTATCGGCAAATAAGGCGGCGAGGATGCGATCATGGGAAGTTGGCGGCCCACCCCGTTGGGTATGGCCAAGCACGGCCCACTTGGCCTCACGGCCGGTTCGCTGGGCCAACTCCTCGGCAACCGTTTTCGCTTCGCCAGCCCCTTCGGCTACGATGACAAAACTATGTTTTTTGCCCCGGGCGTATGTTTGCAGGAGACGCTGTTCAATAGACGCATAATCGCTCGATTGTTCGGGAATAATGATAGCTTCCGCACCGCAAGCCAGGCCGGCCGCGATGGCCAGATTTCCGCTGCGATTGCCCATGACCTGAACCACAAAGATCCGCTCATGGGATGATGCCGTATCCCGAATCTTATCGATCGATGACACAATATTGTTAACCGCTGTATCAAAACCAAGACTGTAGTCCGTGCCCGCGATGTCATTGTCAATGCTGGCGGGAATGCCCACGATGGGAAAGCCGCTCTCGCTTAAAGTGTTTGCGCCTGCCAAGGATCCGTTGCCACCGAGCACGGCCACGGCGTCGATTTGCCATCGCTTTAACGAATCTAACGCCATCTCCCGTATGGACACTTGGTGAAAATCGAGAAATCGGGAAGTTTTAAGAATGGTGCCACCTGTCATGAGAATATTGGCCACGGACGCGGCGGTCATGGTGTGAGGCTCAGCATGAATCAGTCCTTCGAATCCACGGGGGATGCCGAAGACGGTATGCCCGTCAGCCAGGCCGCGTCGGACAAATCCGCGGATGGCCGCATTCATGCCGGGTGCATCGCCACCGGACGTTAGGATAGCTAGATTCATGAAGCAAGCCCCCCCTTGGCATTCTTCCAGAGTGTTCGGGGCTAGCGCGAAGTTTTCCTGTCTTGGACTCCCGTAGGTTCGCGATCAATACCATCCAAAACGGCTTCGGTGCTAGAGAGCCCAAGCCGGGTAGCCCCTGCCTCAATCATGGTGAGAGCCTCTTTATAGGTGCGAATGCCTCCGGCCGCCTTGACACCGACATGCGGTCCTACGGCGCGACATAAGATTTCGACGGCATCCCGGGTGGCACCGGCCACGCCGAATCCTGTCGAAGTTTTGACGGTATGAGCCCCGGCTGAAACTGCCAGCTGCGCTCCCTCGGTTATTTGATCATCGTTGAGTCGCGCAGTTTCCAAGATAACTTTGACGGGGATGGGCCCGGCTGCTTCGACAACGGCTTGGATGTCCCCATACACCCCGGTGTAATCGTGAGATAAGAATCGGCCTAGGTTCCACACCATATCAATTTCATCGGCGCCATCATTAATGGCGGCTAAAGTCTCCGCGACTTTAGCCGCGGTTGACGATTGACCAAGAGGGAACCCTACAGTGGCCGCGATTTTTAGCTGGGCCTGTTCCCGGCGGGCTTCGCGAGCCTGTCTGACGTAGCCTGAGTTGACGCACACCGCATAGGTTTTCAAACGGAGAGCCTGATCGACTAACTGGACGATTTCTTGGGGCAAGGCGTCCTGGCGAAGTAGCGTATGATCAATATAGTGGGCGAGTTCTTGTCGTGTCATATAAACACCTCCGGCGAGTTAAGGTGGATCTGTATTGGGGTCATTATACGCAACAATCAAAGTCTAAGGCTAATCGTTTCCTTGAGGGCTTCGGATAGGGCCCGATCATCCGCTGCCTGTCCATGCAGGTGGGCGCCTAGTTTCGCATTTGCAACGGCATGATAAAATGGGGGACACGGGATTCTATTTAGGAGGGTGATGCATGGCCGATTACGACGTGCCGTCCCGGCTATTGCTGGGACCTGGGCCTTCGCCGGTCTCTGATCGGGTGCGTTTGGCGATGGCAAAACCGCTATTAGGTCATATGGATCCGGCTTTTTTGGCGATTGTCGATCGTGTACAGGACAAGCTCCGGACCGTTTTTGGCACGAACAATGCGCTGACCTTCCCCGTATCTGGAACCGGCAGCGCGGGCATGCAAATGAGTTTGTCAAATTTTATTGAACCGGGCGATTCGGTTCTCGTCATCGAACAAGGTGTGTTCGGCCAGCGGATGGCAGACGCGGCGCGCCGCTTGTTCGCAAATGTTTATACCATTGTGGTACCGTTTGGTTCCATTTGTACCTTAGATAATGTGGTGGCGATGCTCGACGCTCACCCTGACATTACAATGGTGTCCGTTGTTAAAGCCGAGACCTCTACGGGTGTATTACAGCCCCTCGACGGGTGGGCAGAAGCAATCCACTCGCGAGGGGCACTGCTATTGGTGGATGCGGTGACCGCGTTAGGGGGAATCCCTGTAGACGTAGACGCCATGCAGTTCGATATTGTGTTTTCTGGAACCCAAAAGTGTTTGGCGTGTCCGCCGGGGCTGGCTCCGATCACGGTGGGCGATCGGGCATTAAAAGAGCTTGACGCCAGAAAAACACCGGTCGTCTCGTGGTATTTGGATTTGAAAGCTATTAGTCAATATTTGGGAAAGTCCCGCGCCTATCACCACACGGCTCCGGTCAGTATGATTTATGCGTTGGATGAAGCCTTAACGGCGATTATGGAAGAAGGCCTTCCGGCGGTAATCGCGCGGCATCAACGTGTGGCGGAAAGCCTTTGGGCAGGCCTGGAAGCCATGGACCTCTACTTGATGGTGAAACGAGAATACCGATTGCCGACGGTGGCCACTGTCGCAATTCCCCAAGGTGTGAATGATTCCAAGGTGCGTCGACGGCTCCTTGGGGAGTACGGTATTGAGATAGCGGGAGGATTGGGTGATTGGTCTGGTAAAACCTGGAGGATTGGGGTGATGGGTCGGGGCGCCGAACCTGGCTCCATGTTGACATTAATTGCCGCCTTAAGGGAGTGCCTTGAAGCCGAAGGTGTTGCGACGCCTTCGGGCATCGCAGCGTTTGAGGACATCTATTGGAAAAGGGGTTGGAATTAGCACTTATGTCACGGTGGCTGGTTATTTTGGCGGGGGGGCGTGGCGAGCGATTTTGGCCCTTGTCTCGCATTATGCACCCTAAACAGTTTCTGACCTTGATTGGCGACAAGAGCATGCTAGAGTCCACGCGTGATCGAGTGGCGAGCCTCATCGACGACGCACACACCTTTGTCGTGACAGGTGTTGATTACGTGGACAAGGTTTCGTTAAACTTACCTCACGTCCCGCCAGACCAAATTCTGGGTGAGCCACGCGGCTGCAATACCGCTCCGTCGATTGCTTGGGCCGCCGAGAGCATCTTTCGGCGTGATTCCGAGGCGGTTATGCTGGTCCTGCCGTCTGATCATGTAATACAACATGCTTCACGCTTTGTGGAGTTAGCGCATCGTGCCCTCACGTTAGCGGAACGCTACGGGGGATTTTATACGTTCGGGATTGTTCCCACCCACCCAGAAACGGGATATGGATATATTGAGCGAGACGGGTCAGCTTTTGACGACGCTACAGCCCTGGAAGTCAAAAGATTTGTGGAAAAGCCACCGCGGGAGGTGGCCGAGGAGATGGTCCAAAGCGGTCGATATTTTTGGAATTCCGGCATGTTCGCGTTTCGAGTGGGAGAACTCCTGAATGCGGTCCAAGAATATTTGCCGATGTTGGCGGAAGGCATCACTGATTTAGTGGACAATCCTCAGCGAGCACGGGATATCTTTTCCGAAATCCCGGCGATTTCCATTGACCATGGCATCATGGAAAAGGCTCCCGCGGTCTACGTGCTGCCTGCGGACATCGGGTGGGATGATGTAGGGACATTTGGCGCGTTAGCGCGTCTATTGCCTCGCGATGGAGAACAAAATGCTGCCCACGGCTACGCGATTTTTGTGGAGTCGGAAAACGTCACGGCTATTAGCGACGGTCCTTTGGTGTCCTTTGTCGGTGTGAAAGATCTGTATGTGGTGGCAACTCAGGACGCCGTTCTCATATTATCTCCTGACAAAAGTCAGGATGTCCGCAAGGTCGTGGAGGCTTTAAAGCAAGGTGGCAACCATGAACATTTGCTGTAATCCAGATAACGGCTGAAGGAGAGTTAATTAATGAGAGTACACAAGGCGGTTATTCCTGCGGCGGGACTTGGCACCCGGTTTTTGCCGGCAACCAAAGCCCAGCCCAAAGAAATGATTCCCATTATTGATACCCCGACCATCCAGTTGGTAGTAGAAGAAGCGGTGTCGTCAGGTATTGACGATTTCCTTGTGATTATTGGACGGGAAAAAGGGTCAATTGAAGACCATTTTGACCGAGCCCCGGAGTTAGAGGAGTTTTTGCGCGAACGAGGCAAATCCGATCTCCTCACCGTGGTACAGCGCGTTAGTGACATGGCCAATCTACACTTTATTCGACAGAAGATCCCCGTGGGATTAGGGCATGCGGTGCTTATGGCTCGAAGCCACGTGGGAGATTCTCCATTTGCCGTGTTGTTGGGGGATGATGTCATGGTGGGGCACCCACCGGTTTTGCGCCAACTTATGAACTATTGGGCGCCGGGAACTTCGGTGGTGGCGGTGCAACCGGTGGCCCGCCAAGAGGCAGGCCGCTATGGGATTGTATACGGCGATCCACTTACCGACGGAACGGTTCGGGTTAGCCACCTGGTTGAAAAGCCCCATCCCGACAAGGCCCCTGATGAGCCTTTGGCCATTATGGGCCGCTATGTGCTCGATCCCATTGTTTTTTCCCTGCTCGCGGATTTGCCTGCCGGGGCGGGAGGAGAAGTGCAACTCACCGATGCCCTAGATATTTTGGCGAGAGAACACCGTCTTATTGCGGTGCCCTACCAGGGTAGGCGCTATGATGTGGGCGAAAAGCTCGGATTCGTTAAAGCCACGATCGACGCCGCCCTAGAACGAGACGATCTGCGCGACGATATTATGCTTTATATGCGCCAACTCCTAGACCCATCCTTAACGATTCCTGGTCGCTGACCAGGCTGGCTTAGCCGGACAACAATTGGCCTCGAATGTCTACGCCCGACCTTTTAATGACGGAGCTCGGTAGACGGGTATGATGATCGTGAAAAAAAAGTAACAGCGTCAGTGTTGGCCCGGAATCTTTGGGGGCGCTGTCGAGAACCTTTTGCTGGGCGCTACAGATTGTGGCAATTTCAGGAGATTAGCGCCTGGTAAATTAAGGGGACTTAGCTGAGGGAGGTCCCCATGGCAGGCGAAGCGGAGATTTTCAAAGAGCAACAACGGCATCCCGGCCATCCTCGTGGAATGCTCGGTCCATGGCGCGTGGCACTGGGAGTGGCGTTAGGAAGCGCCATTTTGGGACAGGCTATGATTTATCATCAGGCGGCGCCCTTTGTGGTGATCTTTTCTGTCTTGGTTTGGCGGCGGCGGCGAACCTGGTTCGTGCCGTTTATGGTTGGCGGGTTAGTGGGTACCGGATTCGGTGTAGGATGGTTGCCGATGTTGGTCCTCTTGGGATGGGCATTCTTAGTGCCCTTGCCGTGGTATCGGCCGGGCTGGGCCTTTATGCAGTGGCCCGTATTGGCACTGGGTGCGGCCGCGGTTTTTGGCCTAGGACAGGTGTGGACACTGTATACTCTCACCATTGTGGCAGCCATAACCACGGGGTCCGTTTTGCTCGTTTGGCTTTTATCCTCTGAACTGACCCGCCTTTTAGAGGGAGATCTCGACCGTCGCACGCTAGTTCTCGTTTTAACGGCATTAGCGTGTCTCATCGCAGGATTGGCCGGCTATCAGATTGAACGTGTCAACCCCAGCCTTTTGATTGGCGGGCTCGTGATGTTGTTGGCAGCAGTCCTCGAAGGAGCGGCGGGAGGGGCAGTAGCAGGCGCTACTCTAGGTGTGACGCTGGCGTTGCGCGGGTCTGGTTCCGACCTTGTGGGAATATTAGTAGCAGGCGGATTTTTAGCCGGTTGGTTTAGGACCTGGCATTGGCGACTTGGATCCTTGGGACTGGTCTTAGGATTTTTTATTTATGCGGTGTTTATTCGCTTACCCCAACCTTTGGAGCCCTTTTGGCTATCGCTTACCGCGGCGGCGGCGATTTTTCAATTGGTGCCCGATGCTCTGGTGCGAATAGGGCAAACCTGGGTGCAATCGTTCAGTTCGCCTACAACCGAGGATGCGATCCGGGAGCGTATGGGACACATCGCCGGGGTAATGAAAGAAATGGCTCGTGCTTTTCAGGTCGATGACGAGATCAATTCGCCCGAGGCCGAATGGGTTCAATCTATTATAGAGGATGTCTGTAAAAAATGCTCGTTGTATCGCTTGTGTTGGGAAACAGACTTTTATCGCTCCTATCGGGGCGTATTGGACTTGTCCGTTAAAGCCCATGATCTGTTGGTGACAGAAGAAAGCTTGTCCGGTGACTTGGCCCGGAGATGTATTCGCCCCGATGAGGTGGCTCATGCGGCCAATGTGGCAGTTAACCGCGAGAGGGAGCGTGCTACCTATGTGTTGGCCATGCGAGAAAGTCGTCGACTCGCGGAATTACAGTTGACGGGGCTTGCCGATTTGGTGGAAGACATGGCGCGCGGATTGGTTGAGGATATGCCCCGCCGCCCCCGCTGGAAATTATCGCCGGTGGAGCCTTTGCCATATCGGGTTGGTGTGGCCAAGCGTCCCCGCCGGGGCGGTACGGTGAGTGGAGATACCGAACTCATTGCCGACCTATCACGAACCCAGGCTGTTTTTGGATTGTCGGATGGTATGGGGGTGGGTCCTCGGGCTGCATGGGAAAGTGGCACTGCCATGTCGCTCATGGAACAGTTGCTACGGGCAGGGTTCTCCCAGGCGCTGTGTGTGCGAGCCGTTAACACCACGTTGCTACTGCGTTCTGTAGACGACCACTTCGCGACGCTGGATCTTCTCTTACTGGATCGGGTGGCGTGCAGCATGGAGGTGGTGAAAATAGCGGCATCGCCGACTTTTGTTAGACGTCGGGGACAGGTTTTTGCCATTCGAAGTCGCAGTCTTCCGGTGGGCATTGTCAAGGAAGTCAGTATCGACCCGGTTACCTCTGCTGTCGAACCGGGGGACGTAGTGGTCATGGTAACGGATGGGGTAATGGAGGCCGGTGAACAGTCCGCAGAAGAGCGAATGACACGAATCCTCTTGGAGCTTTCGCCGCAAGACCCCACGATGATGGCCGAAACGATACTGAGTTATATGCTGCAAGACAGCGGGGATGGGCGCGATGATGCCCTAGTCATGGTAATTCTTATGGGGATGAACGACCACAAGAAAACACAAGAAAAAGCTCAGGACAGTCTAGTGCGCGAGTGGCAGCGCCTCACCCCTTTGTCACTCAGGGGCTAGCGCGAGTTTCCTACCTTGATTTCGGAGATCACGCCGTAAAGCGAGACAGGACAAGGAAATCCGGCCCTGTCCAGGTCCGCGGAATGTATAGACTAATGCTCGGGTAGAGGGTGGGCGGCTGCCGTATACCGGTTGGCCAACGCGTCGTCGAGCGTTTCTAACCGATGGACGAGGGCTGGGGGCAACGATTTGATGGACGCCAGGCCCATCCCGGACCCGTCATCGTGAGCGGACCGCGCACGTAATACCCAGCCGGAGCGTTGTTCACCGCGTGCTTCCAATCCACGCCTCCGCGGCCTGCCTTTCTCCATGGTATGCAATATTTTTGCGATGTCGCGAGACCAAGCTCCAACGGATACCTTGGGGGGAGTCATTTTGCTATTGGTAATAAAGATAGTGCTGATTCGCTTGAGCCAAACGGAGGCAGTCGGCCTTTTTAGTGGGAAGGCGGCACGAGTAAGGTCATGGTCGATGGGTTAAACAACCCGGGGCGACGAACACCGTGCTGCCCTAAAAGGTCGGAGATTGATTCCCTGGGTCGGGCGAATTTTCAACGAAAAACCCGATGATCGATCCCTGACAGGCTAAAACCCTGTAAGGAGTCTAGCTTGCGAGATGGTTTGATTCTTACGCGTTCGGACGATGGTGCAACAACAAGTTCCAGAGCGCGGTCGTGCTAGGACCCGGGGGGTAAATGACGAATAGGAGCAAGAACACCACCAGCCCAGTTCCCGCCGCCACCATCCAGGATACTGCCGTCCATGGTGCGACGCGACGGTGGCGCGAAAAGCGAGCGCGCCAGGCCAAGCGAAGCGTAATGACGCCTAGCACTGCAGCAGCGGTCGCCAACATCACGTGTACCTGAAGGAAAACCTGATAGGGTAGACTCACACTCTGCGGGCCACCAAAATAGGTGTCGCCAATGATAAAACTAGCGCCCACATAGCTCACAAAAAATGCGGCGCCCAGTGCAGCACCGATAAGCATGAAGCGTCGATGCCGATGAACCCGGTGATGACGAATCTGGTACCATCCGGCCGCAACAAAGCCAGCGCTGGTGAGCATTAAGAGCTCGTTGAATAAATTCCATAAGCGATGCATTGAAGCCCTCCTTACACTGCGGACAACGACTTCGATCGGTTGCCACCTTATATTACCCCATTTGCAGTAGATTGGAGTAAGACAGCCCTATGTTGTTGTTCAATACGGGATGGCTGCGATTGCTCATAACTCCGTCTTGCCGTCTATCACGACTAAATTGTTATCAGACACCGTCAACATCGAGATTTGGTCGTGATACCACATGGTAAGAGTCGGTTGCATTTGTGGGAACTGTTGCCGCTTGACATCACAAGAGGTGAGTTTCTACGCGAAATGGGCTAGACTCAATCATCATGGGCAGCAATTTAGAGCGTCGATTTTATCAAGCGATAATACCCTTGTGGCCACCTCGCACCCCGCTTGTCGTGGGGCTGAGTGGGGGTATTGACTCGATGGCCCTATTCGCGCTCCTAATGGCGCTTACGGGGTTACGCACGTCCCCCCTGGTTCCGGTGCACGTGGACCACCGACTCCGCCGGGAATCCGGAGAAGAAGCGGCTTGGCTTAAAGCGTACGTGAAAGATAAGTTTTTGATGGACTTGAAAGTGGTGTCTATTGAGGTGAAGCCGTATCGCGGAGAAAGTATGGAAATGGCTGCCCGGCGTCACCGCTACCACGTGCTCTACCAAAACGCGGAGGGGTTGGGCCCTGCTGCGCGTATCGTAGTTGGCCACCAAAGGAACGACCAGGCTGAGACTCTGCTCATGCGGTTGATCCAGGGGACCGGAGTCTCCGGGTTGGCAGGCATCCCCGAACAAAACGATCGCATTGTCCGGCCTTTACTAGGATTTTGGCGCGACGAGTTAAAACGCTACCTTATCGCGCGTGACATTAGCTGGATTGAAGATGCAAGCAACGATGATTCTGATATTGTTCGGAATCGCATCCGCCATGACCTGATCCCACGGCTCGAAGTATTGAACCCTCGGGCCCAAGATGCTCTAGCGGGGTTAGCGGATCGTGCTCAAGATTACCGGGAAGCCTTTCGTGCTTTGCTTGAGAGTTGGATCGAACAGCATAACATTGACCTTAACCAGGATACGTTATGGCTCGAGCCAGGCTGGCAGGAGTGGCCACATGGTATAGTTGTCGCTGTTTTTCTCGAATTTGCCATGCGGCGCGGGATCCGGCTCACGCGTCATCCTATTCGCTTGACTTTTAAAGGTTCAACGAATTGGCCTAGTGGATATGTCGCCGTTCATGGGGCGGATGGTCATCTTCGAGTAGCCCCCCAGGCCGACCCGGAGACTGCGGATGATTCCATTTCAGCCATTTCCTTGCCGCGTTCCGGCTGTGTCGTATTTGGGGGGCATCGGGTTGAGGTGACATCGGGTATCTTCGATGGCCAGAAAAACTCCGGGTGGATGGTTGTGTCAGCACAACGATGGGAGTCGCTGAGGGCGAGGGCATGGATGCGGGGAGACCGCTTGAAGCCTTTGGGCCTCGGGGGGCACAGCAAAAAGTTACAGGATGTCTTTGTCGACGCAAAAATTCCCCAAGTTCAGCGGAAAGCCTGGCCGGTGATTGTTGGGGGCGAATTGCCCGGAGTGATTCTTGCGGTTCCCGGGATTGTCGTTGCCGAGGAGGCGAGGGCACAATGCGGCGAACGGGTTTTTTACATTCGGATAGACTGACGAGGCGATCGGTCTTGGGGTAAAAATGGCGGCTTTTTTGTTCCTGAAACCGGATCGCGGTTCGCGCGGCGTTTGACACTCTAAATGAAAAACAGCTGGCCATCCAAAAGACCGCGTAGGCACCTGTACGGGGCCGTCGGATAGCCAAATATCTAGTGCAATTAACCCCGATGCCCCCGGTTTGTCATGGATGTGGAGCTCTCGACCCACCGACCGGGCTCAAACTTCATTTCCCATCGGCACCAGCTCCGTCCAATGGTCAACCGCAGCGCCTTCCGGAATCAATTTCGAGGGAACGAACGGAATTCCCCAATCCTCCGCCACATGGCGCAAATGTGGCACGGCCTGAAGGCCGGCCCGGGTTAACGTGGTGGTCAACGTTATGGCCACCCCCGCCTCTCGATACCGGAGCAGGCTCGTCATCACGCGGGAAAACGATCCGGGAGTCCGTGTCATCCAATCATGATCTTTGTGCCAACCTAAGAGCGGGACCTCGACCGCTACCCCGGGCGCCGCCAAGGCTTGTATGACCTCAGGGCGCTGCGTCCACCCATTGGTTAACACGCGCACGTGCGTTGCCGCGGCGCGCGCCGCGTCGAGAAGGGTTACAAACCCCGGGTGCATAGTCGGTTCTCCTCCCGCCAAAACTACTTCTTGCACCGAAAAATCCTGCATGTGAGCGAGAGCCAGAAGAATCTCGGCACCCGCAGCATGCCCGTGGCCCAAACGGGTTCCTAAATAACAATGGCGACAGCGGTGCGGACACGCGGTCGTCAGTTCCAGCCAGCCATAACGGTGCGACTGTGGTTGCCCTGGGGTCCCCGTCCCTAAAAATTGCTGCCTTGCGCGATCCCAGGTCGCAATAATTCCTCCCGGCGTCTCGCCAATAGCCCATTGTACCGGCGCTCCCGACGAACTCGGCGCCGGCTCGGACGAATGACTGGATAACCACGCATCCTTCACCGCCAGATAATTTTGGGGACGATCAGAACAATCCCCACACGAAAAGGCCTTTTGCCCGCAAACCCAACAATCATGACTCATCTTCCGGCCTCCCTTATTATGTTAGTCTCAGTGGGCACACCTTGGTCAAAAAGGTATGCGAGCCCCTAGGTCTCGTTCAATCCTTTGGTCCTTCATGGCAACGGATGAAGGCGGGTCCGTTTGCCACGCAAAACTCCTCCAAAACACGACGCTGGTTTTTCTGATTGGGCCGTTGACTCTGACTGCTCACACGGCAATACGCGACTCGCTGTCGGGGCCTGGCCGGGTGAGATTCTTGCGGAACTGGGACCACTTGTTCCGATTCCCCTATGTAATAACGGCGATTTGTCACCCTGCGACCCGCCGGCTTCAGACGACCTTCGCGATCCCAGCGCTCTGTTTACCGCCACCCCAAATATCTTGGCAACCTGAGCCGCCCTCGTCGTGATCTTCCTAGCCGTTATTATCCACTAATCGCCACTATCCTGCCACCTATGGTGTAACTTCCGCTGCCGATGCGGCCAGCGACTGGACCCGGCCCAGTCTTCCGCCGGCTTGGGGCCATTAGGCCACACATTGACCAAACGATACACGTACTGCCGAGCCCAGCCATCGAACGCCTGGCACTCCACCCAGGCCACCGCTGGGGGCAAGCACAACTACAACGCCCGCTTCATGGCATGTTTCGCGGTCGTCGTTTGGCCATGGCCAGACTGTGGCCGAGGGCTGCAAGCCCAAACATGAGATCACGCGTCAACGCCCATGCCCGCGCTGCCAAGGTCGTCCGTTAGATTTGACGTCTTCGACTTCGACAAAGCCACCATTATTCCCTCTTATACAATTCGGACTATTTATGGTCAGCTAGGGATGACTCAGGGTAGGGGGTATCTAAGGGATACCTTGCCGGACTGATTTCGGACTTGGTGGATCGAGCTAAGAGTACTAAAATAAGGGGGTATGGTATAATGTAGATCCGAATTTCGGTACCAAAGGTGAGTAGAGGAGAGCGCGATGACCAATCGGTGGATGCGTGGTATTTTGACGGCTATTTTTGCCATCTTGCTTATTTCGACGCTGTGGGAGCTTACCACCGGTCCCGCTAATGGTGTGGTTCAGGAATCGTATTCGCGCCTCATGGCGATGGCTCATAGTGGCCGCGTAGCGAGTGCCGCGATAGACCCGCAGACGCATGTGGTTAAGGCGGTTACGGCCACCCATAAGCACTTTCAGACCGTCTATGCTTCCGGAGGCACCGCATCGTTGGCCAATAATTTGGTCCGCGCGCATGTCATGGTGACTATCCAACATCCCGCCACGACCTCTTTTTGGGTTTCGTTGCTAACGACGGCGATTCCGATTCTAGCGATTTTGTTCATGTTCTATTTCTTCTTTAGTCAGACCCAGGGTGGCGGTGGGCGTGTAATGCAGTTTGGCAAATCCCGGGCACGTTTGCACTCCGCGGACGATCGCCGGCGCGTATCGTTTGAGGATGTCGCGGGCGTGGAGGAGGAAAAACAAGAACTGGCCGAGGTCGTCGACTTTTTGCGGTATCCGAAAAAGTATTTAGAGTTAGGCGCTAAAATTCCTAAAGGATTATTGCTTTCAGGAGCTCCAGGCACCGGGAAGACTCTTTTGGCACGGGCCGTGGCGGGTGAGGCTGGGGTGCCATTTTTTTCTGACAGCGGCTCGGATTTTGTGGAGATGTTTGTCGGCGTGGGGGCATCGAGGGTCCGTGACCTTTTTGATCAGGCCAAGAAAAATGCGCCTTGCATTATTTTCATCGATGAAATTGATGCTGTAGGCCGTATGCGGGGTGCCGGCTATGGCGGCGGACACGACGAACGGGAACAGACCCTCAATCAACTCCTGGTGGAAATGGATGGGTTTGGACCGAATGAGGGTATTATCGTGATTGCCGCGACCAATCGCCCGGATGTGTTGGATCCGGCACTATTGCGACCCGGTCGATTCGATCGCCAAATTGTTGTGCACCGGCCCGACGTGTCAGGACGCGAAGCTATTTTACAGGTACATACGCGAGGTAAGCCTCTGGATCTCGATGTGGACTTACAAACCATCGCGCGCCGCACCCCAGGTTATACCGGGGCGGACCTAGCCAATTTGGCCAATGAAGCGGCCCTTTTAGCTGCTCGTGCGCACCAACGTGCCATCCACATGCATGACTTTGAAGAAGCTGCAGAACGGGTGATGGCTGGTCCTCAAAAGCGGACTCGAGTTATTTCTTCGAAAGAAAAGCGTGCCGTCGCGTTTCATGAATCGGGGCACACGCTCGTGGGCATGCTGGTGGAGCACGGCGACCCGGTGCACAAGGTGACGATTATTCCGAGGGGGATGGCGATGGGATACACTTTGCCTTTGCCGGTCGAGGATCGATACCTGGTGACCCGGGCCCAAATCTTAGATCAGGTGGCTATGGCTCTGGGAGGACGAGCGGCTGAAGAGTTGGTGTTTGGTGAAGTATCCACCGGTGCACAGAACGACCTGGAAAAATCAACAGCTTTGGTCCGGCAAATGATTACAGAATACGGGATGTCCGACGAGCTAGGACCTATGACCTACGGACAGTCGCATGATCAGGTTTTTCTGGGTCGGGACTTTTCGCGTGAACCCGACTACTCGGAAGAAGTGGCCTCCGCTATTGATCGGGAAGTGCAGGGAATCGTGTCCGATCAGTACGGTCGCGCGAAAGACTTATTACGCACCAACCGATCCGTCCTGAACCGATTAGCATTGGCATTGATGGAAAAGGAAACTCTCTTGGCGGGAGAACTCAAAGCCATTGTATGGGGTGGCGGGGTGCCGGTGTAAGACGGCGTGATGCCGGGCACAGTAGCCAAGGGAGGGGATTTGAATTGACCTGGCCTAATCATAATCAGTCGAGCCGGTTTCATGGGACATTACAAGAGGGCCTCGGATGTTTCATCTATCCGACCAAACGGTTTAAGACAGTCACGATCCACGCTGCTTGGGTGCGGGAGTTGACGGAGCCGGATAACGCGTTAGGGGCGATGTTGGTCGAGGTGATGCGCCGGGGCACCGAATCGTGGCCCGAACGTATACAGGTCGAAGCACGGTTGGAGGAGCTTTATGGCGCTACGTTTCGTGCTGACATTGGTAAATTGGGGGACAAGCAACTCCTATCGTTTTACATCACGATCACCCATGGACAATTTTTGCCTGGGAACCCCGATACCGTTCGCGACGCGTTAGACTTTTTAACGGAGGTGCTGGACCGGCCCCATAGGGTCGACGGCCTATTCCCCTCGTCCGTAGTGGATCAAGAAAAGACATTACTCAAAAGGCAAATTGCCGCCATCATTAATGACAAGGGACAATACGCTATGTCCCGACTAATGGAATTGGTAGCGGATGGTCGGCGATTCGGATTAAGAAAACTTGGGACCGAGAAGGCGGTTGAGCGCGTTACTCCGGAATCTTTGAGCCAATTTTACGAGGCAGTCCATCGCGATGCCACGTTTTTATTCACGGTGGTGGGTGATGTGGATGAAAACATGGTGCAACAATATTTTTCAGAACACTGGCGGAAGCCCCGCCATTCCCTCTCGACGATTCAGCCCTTGTATAAAGAGGGCGAGGCCAAGACGGTGGTCGAGCCCAGTGAGGTCCGACAGGGCAAGTTGAATCTGGCCTATCGTACTCACCTCACAGCCCAATCGCACGGATTCCCGGCCTTGATGATGTACTCGGGCATTCTCGGAGGATTCAGCCATTCCAAACTATTTATGAACGTGCGGGAGAAAGCCAGTTTAGCCTATTATGCGTACTCGCGGCTCGATCCGGCCTTAGCCTTGATGTTTATTGGGGCTGGGATCGAGTTCAAAGACTATCAGGCAGCCCGGGATATTATTGAAGCCCAGGTTCTGGCTGTAAAAAAAGGTGAGTTCTCTGAAGATGAGATGACGTTTACCGTCAAAGCCTACGCCAACGACATTCTTTCCGAGCAAGATAGCCCGCCGCAATTAATTGGGAGGCATCTGGAAGAGATCCTGGTGGGGGGCGGTCAGGAGGGTACGGCGTTGATTGAGTCACTGAAGACTGTGACGCGTGACGAAATCATCCAGGCGGCGTCGGGAGTAGAGTTGGACACGGTGTTTTTTCTCACCGAACAAGAGGAGAGCGGCCATGAGGAATAAAACCTTATCATGGGAAAAAATGGGAGAAAGCCCCGTTCGCGAGCGGTTAGACTCGGGACTGGAGTTGTTGGTATTGCCAAAGCCAGGGCTTAAGAAAACCTATGCGACGTATGCGACCCACTATGGATCGATCGATAGTCACTTTTATCGTCCGGGTTCGAAATCACCGGTACAAGTGCCGGATGGAATTGCGCATTTTCTCGAGCACAAAATGTATGAAAAACCTCAGGCTCAAGTCTTCGAACGATTTGGTGAACTAGGCGCCTATACCAATGCCTATACCGAATACACCACCACCACCTTCTTGTTTTCAGCGACGAGTTTAGTGGACGAATGCCTCAAGACCCTGTTATGGCTGGTGGAGGAGCCTTATTTCACCGAAGAAAACGTTGCCAAGGAAAAAGGCATTATCGAGCAGGAAATTCGCATGTATCTTGATATGCCGGGGGAGCGGCTGCGGTCTAATCTCATGCAGGCGCTATATCACAACAATCCTGTGCGGTTGGATATCGCAGGGAGTGTAGAATCCATCCATACCATTACGCCGGAGGATCTGTACTTGTGCTATAACACGTTCTATCATCCCAGCAACATGGTTATTTTTGTGGCGGGTGATGTCAACCCCAAAGAGATCATCGACCAAATTGCGACACTTGAACAATTGAGACAGGTGTCGCATCGCTCCGCTGTCGACCGCATTTTCCCGCAAGAACCCGATGGGGTGGCGCAATCCTACGTGGATCAAGCGTTACCCGTGGCCAGCCCTCTCTTTATGATGGGCTACAAGGATACGACGACGGGCTTGAAAGGCGCCGATCTCTTGCGCCGTGATGTCACCATGGGAATGCTTTGGAGTCTTTTATTGGGACCCAGTTCGCGCTTGCTCAATGATCTGTACCAAGACGGACTCGTAAACGAACGGTTTTACGCCCATTACAGCTCTGCGGCCACCTATGGCATCTCCGTCCTGGGCGGTGAGACGCCCGATCCCAAACGTCTGGAAGCGGTCCTCAACGATAGGCTTACCCAGGAGCCTATTCGTCGGGAGGATTTGGAGCGGCTCAAGAAAAAGCAATTAGGGGAGTTCGTCACACTTTTTGAGGATCCCGAGGATCTCGCCTATTTGTTCAACTCGTTGTATTTTCGCGGCATCGATCTCGTGGAATTACCCGAGGCCATTGAAGCCATTTCAGTCACGGACCTCGAAGAGGCCCGCCAAAATCACTTGGTTGAGGCAGCCCGGTCGACATCAGTTGTATGGCCTAATCATCCCCAGGGAGGTCCTTCATGAAACCACTGAATTTGGTGGGCGATGAACTCACCATCGACGCCGTCCATCAGGTTACCGATCATCGACAGACCGTCGCCATCCCGAGAGAGGCCGCCGAAAGACTGGCGGCCTCTCGTGTTATGGTAACGCGTTACTTCGATGAAGCACGGCCTATCTATGGGGTCACGACCGGGTTTGGCCGGTTCAGCGACGTGGTCATTCCCGAGTCGGATCGAAAAAGGCTGCAGTTGAATCTTATCCGCAGTCATGCGGCCGGCGTGGGCGAGCCGTTTTCACCGCGGGTCGCCAGAGCCATGCTGCTCTTGCGGGCCAATGCGTTAGCCAAAGGGTATTCCGCGGTGAGACCGGTCGTGGTGGAGCGGTTGGTCGATTTCCTCAATCGCGGCATCACGCCCGTCATTCCCTCCCAGGGGTCGGTCGGAGCCAGTGGGGATCTTGCGCCGCTGGCGCACTTAGCGCTGGTGCTGGTGGGCGAGGGCGAGGCGTGGTATCAGGGGGACCGCCTCTCAGGGCGCGAGGCCCTATCCCGTGCCGGGTTAACGCCCTTGGTTTTGGAGGCCAAAGAAGGCTTGGCGCTCATTAACGGCACCCAGGCCATGGGGGCCCTGGGGTGTCTGGGCGCCTATGAGGCGCGCCTGTTGGCGGATTGGGCAGACATTGCCGGATCGTTGTCATTCCAAGTGCTGCGAGGGATTCCTGTAGCCTTCGCGCCTGCGGTGGCGATGGTGAGGCCGCATCCGGGATTTATGCATAGTGCCCAAAATCTCCGGCACCTCTTAAAAGGTAGCCGACTTACCACCGAGCCGGGGGCGTTGCGCATACAAGATGCCTACTCGCTGCGCTGCATGCCGCAAGTGCATGGGGCGAGTCGGGATGGGCTCGCCCACATCCAAGAGGTGGTGAATCGGGAAATCAACAGCGCGACCGATAACCCGCTCTTTTTCCCCCGCGCGGATCAAGTCATTTCGGCGGGGAATTTTCATGGACAGCCGCTCGCTTTGGTGCTCGATTATCTGGGCATTCTCGCGGCAGAATGGGCGAATATCAGCGAACGACGCATTGAGCGGATGGTAAATCCTGCTCTGTCGGGGCTGCCACCGTTTTTGGTGTCGCAGGGGGGCTTGAATTCGGGCCTCATGTTAGCGCAATATACAGCCGCGAGTCTTGTGTCGGAGAACAAAGTGTGGGCGCATCCGAGCAGTGTGGACTCCATCCCCACATCGGCCAACCAGGAAGATCATGTCTCGATGGGGACGACTGCGGGTCGTAAGGCGCTGTCGATTTTGGCGAATGTACGGCGGGTCTTGGCGATCGAGTTGATCTGCGGGGCTCAGGCCGCTGATCTGATAGGTCCGGAGCGGCTCTCGCCGTTGGGCCAACACGTCTTCAATTTTGTACGGGACCGCGTCCCGATGTGGGACGCAGATCGCGTGTTAAGTGCCGACATTGAAACGTTGGCGGCCGCGCTCATTCACGAGGAGGGCCAGCAACTGGTTCAGGCGGTGCTCACGGGAGTGGTTAGGTCATAAGGGAAGGCCCATTGTAATCCCTCCAGCACAGGTTCGGGGGAGCCGGCCGCGGTGATATAGTCCGCTAATGGGACTAACTGGGGACTGCCATCGCCAACGGCAATAGACACGCCGGCCCAGGCCAGCATCGCGGCGTCGTTGGGACCGTCTCCAATGGCCAGCACTTCGTTGGGGCGTATATTCCATGCGCGGGATAATTGATTTAAGGCTTCGACTTTATTGATGCCCGGCGCGGCAATGTTTGCTTCGCGATAGCCTACGTGCGGAAAAACCAAGAGTTCGTAATCCGGACCCCGAAAGCCGAATTGGGCGATAAACTGGTCGATGGCTTCCCAGCCGGTTAGGAACACTTCCAACGGATCCGTGTCTAATGTGTCGGCCAAGCGGGTCACGATCCGGTCTTCCGGCCGTAGCCAGCATAATTGGTGGGCGAGATCATAGCGATTATACACGACCGGCTGACCTTGGCCGAGATATAAGCGGACCATGACCTCATGGGCATCGGCCCACGCCACAAATTCCCGGGCGCGCTCCTTAGGGATGCCGCGGCGATACCAGGCATCGTGCGCTAACGAGTCGTATCCATAGGCCCCATTGTGGGTGATGACCGGCCCGGTGAGACCGATAAGGCTTTGGATGCGCAACACACTACGCCAACTGCGTCCACTGGCTAGTACTACCATGAAGCCGTGGTCTTGCAATGTCTTTAAGGCTCTGGCAGAATCAGGGCGAATGTTTGACTGTGAATCTAATAGGGTGCCGTCCAAATCGCACGCAATGGCTTTAATCATGTGTTTCCTCCAAAAGGTAATTCTCCCAAAATCGCGAATACAACGGTGGAGGTTAGTGGACGCGATGAAGTGGTATCTGGGCACCCCAAGCGCTATCCATCAGCATTGGCGTCACCGTCTAGAGCATTTAGCGGCCAAGACGCGTGAGGTCTCCAGGCTGGTAGTCCCCAACGAGATTTTGGCTGACCAACTGCGCCAGGCTGTCTCATTCGCCATGCCTCCCCTGGTGGTTTTAGATCAGTGGCTTGAACAAACCCTTCCACAGCATATCACGCCAGCCCCTGTGGGCACATGGAACTTTTTGAGCACCTTGGTTCCAGATTCCCTAGTTCCTGCCCGATATCGTCAGACCCCGGGATTTATGTTAAGCGTGGCCGACGTGCTCAAAAAGGCGCGAGCCCAGGGATTCGGTCGGCTGCTTCCAGGACAGTCGGACCGTCTTGTGTGGGAAAAGCTTTCGGATTGGGTCGATGAAAAATTTCAAGGATCACTGGCCGACACGCTCCGACTTTATGACTATGCAATAGAAAGCAGGAAGGTACCCGCCCCGACAGGGGGGACGACGTTTGTTTATGGTTTTTCGGCCTGGAATGCCTTGCTCACCCGACTTGTGGCCTCCTGGGAATCTTCAGGACCGGTGGAAGTGTGGGGGCTTGCGGGACTAATCGATGCCGGTCGTATACGACCGGGTCAGTCGCCTATCTATCTT
>JAJZXX010000168.1 GCA_021806205.1 Bacillota bacterium
CCCAAGTATCTCTACGACAGTCGAAACTACTGAGATTTGTTGATGATGTGCGGGACGCCGAGCAGACGGCGAACTAGAACGACACCGACGAGCTGACGGTTTATCCCGACAAACACCCGTTGTCATAGTTGCGCATGGGGTCGTTTGTGCCGCGTCGGCACTCTAGCGCGTGCGCGGTTGGTGGGCTACAATGGGCGGAGTGGGGGAGATTGGTGACCAATCCGGATTGGTACGCCCAACCTCGGCGTATATTGGGACTGTATCATGGGACGACATCTCTTTACCGTGAGTCGTTTGAAACACAGGGATTTCAGATCGTCGATCGACCAGATAAGCGGCGAGATTTTGGGAACGGCTTTTATACCACAACAAATTTGGCACAAGCCCAAGATTATGCGACGGAAACAGCTGCGGCGGCAGGGGATGAGGGGAAGCCCTTGATAGTAATTCCAGACCCTCGGGCTGATTTTTTGTGGATTCCCAGGTTCCCGCTAGACCGAGAATACCTGGCTGATCTTGTGACAGGTATGTTAGTCGCAGTGATGACAAATAGCGTTAGCGCCAACAGGTGACATGGTTACTCCTCTTGGTAGTCGGACCATGGGTCCGCTAGACGCGTGATAGTCGGAACGCCCTTCCCCCTGTACACGGCTTTCCCGTGCGCTGAGTACTATGGCGTTCTCCGATTGCTCCGGTGGGCCTTCCCGGTCCTTCGGTTCTCCCTATCGGGTGGCGGGTACGCACGCTGTGCGGCCCCCGGAGCTCTCCCAAGTTCTGGCCCCTGTCGCTTTCCGCCATGCCCTGCTCTTCGACTCCGCCGAGGTCTCCGGGGCACTCGCCGTTACCGCACCCCTCCTTGTTGCCTTCCCGGCGTTTCGACCCGGTCGGCCTTCGGACTATACTTTAACGAAGCTCAATCGCTTCACCCCGCAGGGTTATGGCCTGGATGTCGCTCTGTTTACGCTTAGCCCGAGGCCCCACGACCTCGGATCCAAAACTCGATTCTCCGTGTAGGGCTAGTCCTTCGGGAGGCCAGAATTGCGCCGGCTCGAAACGGTCAGCTTTTCTTGGCGTACCGAAATGCAAGTTGAACGTAAGATTCTACCGTGCTCCGCATTGCCCACCACACGTCCGTGCTCATAGACCATCGTTCCGCGGACATAGGTTTTGGAAACCTGTCCTACAACCGGTTGGCCATCATATATTAGAGCGGTCTCGCGGCTCTTGGTATGCATGGTGGTGGATTGAACCCTGGTGCCCTTCATTTCAACGATGGCGAAATCGGCGTCGCGACCCAGCGCAATGCGCCCTTTGCTTGCGAGGCCAAACTCGTCAGCGGCTTTCGATGCGGTTAAACGGGCTAGGTCAGCCCAAGTCAGGCGACCCGAGGTGATTTCCCCCAACAAGAGGGGTAACGTGGTTTCGAGTCCCGGACATCCGGCAGGGGCTGCCCAAATCGATTTACGCCCCCGTTCCTTTTCCTCTCGCGTGTAGGGGGAATGGTCGCTTCCAATAAAGTCTACGGTGCCATCCTGGATGGCTGCCCACAGGAGATCCTGTTCGGCTGGGCTTCTCAGCGGCGGGTTAATCTTGGCGTAGGCACCGTATTTATTCATATCGGTATCCACTCGCGTGAGATAATGGGGGCAAGTTTCCGCGGTGACCGCAACACCTTCCGCTTTTGCGCGGCGCACCAGATCCGCTCCGGTTCCGGAACTAAGATGGGAGATGCTAAGCCGTGCGTCGGTTTGTTTCGCAATCATGATGGCCCGTTGCACGGAAAGTGTCTCGGCGAGTAGCGGGTGACCTTCGGCATGGGCAAGGGGGTCGGTGCGATGTTGCTGTTCGAGGCGCTCTTGGGCATCGTGTAGGAGTTCGTCGTCCTCCGCATGCACGCACGCTTTGAGTCCCGTTTGGGCAATCGCGGCAAAGGCCTGAAAGATATGGCCGGTTTCGACCGCCCACAACCCTTCAAATTCATGTTCTCGCCCCTTTTGCGGGCGGTGGAGAAAGATCTTATATCCGACCGCCCCGGCCTCGGCCAGCGCGCCAATATGCGGTATTGCTTGGTATCCGCCGGCCGCATAAAATCCGATGTCAACATGAGTGCGGCCCTGTGCCATATTCAGCCGTCTTTCAAAGAGGTCGACGTTCCACGTAGGGGGAACGGATATGGGCATTTCTAGGATTGTCGTCACACCTCCCGCGGCGGCGGCTGCGGAACCGGTGGTGAAGTCTTCACGTTCGGGATAGCCGGGGTAGCGGATGTGAACGTGGGTGTCGATAACACCAGGAAGAATGACGTCATTGCTGAGGTCTTCGACGTGATCCGCGTCTTGGCCATTCGGGTCTCCACAGCCCAAGGCGACAATGACACCGTCATTAATGCCGATCCACCCATCGATGGGACCGTCGGGCAGAACGATTGTGTGGCTTCGTAGTATTTTCTCGTAAGACGGCATGTCTAACACCCCTTCAGTTTAATTGATGTCGCGGTCTAGTCGCAGAATACTTTGTAGTAGAGCTTGCGCACCTAAGGCCACGTCCCGAGGCTCTGTCCACTCCTCGGGACAGTGACTTAGTCCACCGCGGCTGGGCACGAAAATCATGCCGCACCGGGAACTCACGTGGGTCATTTGGACGGCATCGTGACCGGCCCAACTTGGCAGTTCGATATGTTCCCACCCTTGGTGTCGAAAGACCTCCCCCATGGTGCGCCGTATAGCGGTATCCATCAAGGCGGGGTTTTCGCGGGTCGTTTCGAAAATGGATGTTTCGTAATCGTGGTGAGTTTTAAGGCTCGAAACGATATCCCCGAGGAATGACGTAAAGCGGTCAAGATGGTCAGCATCTAAGGCACGCACTTCGATCCCGAGAGTCGACGTTCCCGGAATGACGTTTAGTGCATTGGGCTGAATCTCGATTTGCCCAACGGTAGCGGCAATGTTGCCCACCTGTTTGGCGGCCCACTGGTGAACCTGGGTGACTATCGTGCTAGCCGCAACCAAGGCATCGTGCCGTGCGCCCATCGGCGTGGTCCCGGCATGTCCGGGAGACCCCTCTATCATGACACGGTACCTTCGAATACCGACGATGCCGGTGACGATGCCGAGGGGAAGCTTGTGAGATTCAAGAGAAGGTCCTTGTTCGATATGAAGCTCCAGATAGGCGGCGATGTCGTCCCCGGCGAGTAACGGCTTGCTTAAGACAGCCGGATCACCGCCAGCACCGCGGATGCCCTCGGCCAATGTCTCACCCCGCGAATTCCTGAGGGAAAGCAGATTGGGTGGAAGGTGACCACTCACCGCCCGGCTTCCTACGGTGGATACCCCATAGGGTGACGGCTCTTCGGCGAGGAAGTCATAGACGTGAAGACCGTGTCTGAAGGGCCACCCGTTTTCGTGAAGAACGTGGGCACATTCGATGGCGGCGATGACCCCCAACATGCCGTCGAAACGCCCCGCCCCTATGACGGTATCGGAATGGGATCCCACGACGAATCGTGTGGGGACTGATCCCGTATGCGATCCCACGAGGTTGGCTCCGGGATCCCATGTCACTTCCAGCCCGGCGGATGTCATTAAGTCTTTCAGCCACTGCCGGGCTGCTTGATACTCCGGAGTAAATGCGCGTCGGGTCCAGCCAGGAGAAGACGCATCACGAAACTCAGACAAGCGCATGAGGTGTTGCCAGACGCGATCGGGGTCGATGTGGATCGCCATGAATGTCTCCTTTCGCGATGAAAAATCGGAGTTGCGATGGCATGACGGCGCGGAGGTCCACTAAGATGCGCTCGATGCCGTCGATGACTCGGGAGCGTTTTGGGCGACAGGAAACACCGTACCCAAAATGGCGTAAAGGATACCGGCTGCGAATAAGCCAACGAACCAAGAGTACTTATACAGCCCTGAAAAGGCTGGAATCAAAACGCCGGATCCCCCCAAGAAGAGTCCCACCGCCAAGCACACCAGTGCCCGCCAATTCCAGCCCTTATAATAGCGATAAATGCCGTGGCGGGAATAAAGCTCCTGGGTTACGATGTGCTGCTTGCGAATGAGCCAGAAGTCGACAATCATGATGGCTGTCGCGGGCGCAATCGCGGCCCCTGCGACGTCCAAAATGTCGTAGATCGTGTTGGCGTTGACCAAGAGGCGCCAGGGCATTATAACGAAAGCTACAATCAGGGTAATCAGCGCGCCGCGCTTGAAGTTGATGTGCTTGGCGGCGAGGTTAGAGAGATCGTACGCGGGAGACACGATGTTGGCCGCGACGTTGACCGAAAGAGTGGCGACCATCAGGATGAGTGCCCCGAGGAAAACGATGACGGGGCTCTTGAATTTTTGGATAAGGGTGACGGGATCCCAGATCGCGTGATGATAGACGACTATGGTGGCGGATGTGATTGTGACTGCCAGGATGGCGAATAAGAGCTGCATGAGGGGAAGCCCCAAGGTTTGGCCCAAAATGTGGTCTTTACGGGATACGGCAAAGCGTGTGAAGTCTGGGATGTTGAGCCCAATTGTCGCAAAAGCCCCTATGATTCCCGTGATCCCTGCGAAAAAGGCGGGCCAGAAACCAATTCCCGCGAAATGGCTCGGCTGACTATAGATGGGGCCGAATCCGTGGGCGGACTTCAAAGCCCAGCCAAACAAAAACAGCATCAGAATTAACACGGAAGGCCCCGCCCAATTTTCGAATCGTTTGACCGCGTCCATTCCGTGGAAAACCACCAGACCAAATAAAATCCAGTAGACGATCACCGCTGCTAAGAGATTCAGAGAGATCCCCAACACCGGAACGCGGACGGTAAACGCATGCCAGCCGGGCAAAACCGTACCAATTAGGACACTCAACGCCTGGGCGCCCAGGTAACCTTGGATCCCAAACCATCCGATGGCCACGAGAGCACGGATTAAGGCGGCCACGTTGGCGCCGAAGACTCCGAATGAGGCCCGTACGGCTACCGGAAACGGGGTGCCAAAGCGTAACCCGAATTCCGCGTTGAGCACGATGATGACTAAAAGGATGAGATTGCCGATTAAGATCGTCAAGAGGGCTTGCCATGCATTCATGCCGAGCACGAGAAGTCCCGCGGCGACACTATAGTTGAAGATGTTATGAACCATACCCATCCAGAGGGCGAAAAAGTTGTACCAGTTCCAGTTACGAACATCGATCGGGGTGGGATTTAAGTCGGCGTTTGAAAGTACAGGATCGAATTGTTCTGTCGCGGCCATCAGTCATACCACCTTTCGCAAGGGAGAGCGGTTCTCCCCGAAAACATTTGCCAATTTGACGTTGGTCTCATACAATGGGATTTAGAATATTAACAGGTCTTACTAAAGCAATACTATTCGACCGAAGGTGTGAAATTCCTGCAACCATATTCGTTTAGGGATGAAAAAACGTGATCTATTACGATTGGTCTCATATAATGGGATATAAAGAGGGGTATGAGGGTGGCGGAAGTGATGAAAAGCCTCACGGTGGGTCTGAGAATATTGCGCGTGGTGGAGATGGCTGAAAAGCCAGTGTCGGCGCAGGAAATTATCCAATTGCTGGAGTTGCCGCGGAGCACTGTGTACCGCTTATTGAAGACGCTCGCGGACCAGGGGTTTATCGAACAAACGGCAAGCGGTTTTATCCCCGGTTTATACCTCACTCAAACGTCGCGCAATTCCTACGAGCAGAGACTCCAAAGTGTAGCCGGTCGGGATGCGCTCTCTGCCATCGCCCAGACATTACAGGAGACGGTCGTCCTGACCGTGATTCGGTGGCCGCATGCCTATGCATTGGCGGCTGTGGAGGGGCCCCGTGCGGTTCGGTGGTCGTTTACGGCTGGAACGCGGCATCCCTTGTATGCGGGGGCTTCCGCAAAAGTGTTACTAGCGTATCTGCCGGATGACGCTCTGGCCGATTATCAGCAAATGACGCCATTTGTTCCGGTGTCGGACCATGGACCGCAGTGCTGGGATGACGTTCAGCACCAAATCCTGCAGATTCGTAGCCACGGATATTGCATGAGCCACGGTGAGGTAGACGAGGGCGTCGCGGCGTTAGCGTTGCCGGTACACTTGGGAAGGCGACTAGTTGGTTCAGTCTCGGTTGTGGGACCGGAGTTTCGCTTCACACCGAATGACCATGTAGCCACACTGCAAAAGATGGTAGCTCGCATCGAGGAAGACCTTGGAGACAATTGATAAGAAAGGATCGGTGGTCAATGCTGGAAGCTGAACGAAGTTTAGAACCGCTCTTAGACTGGGCCGAAGGGGTCACCTACGAAGATTTCCCCGCGGACGCCATTGCCCACGCCCGCGTGATTCTGTTGGATCAGTTGGCGTCACTTTGGGCGGGTAGGCATGAACGGGAGGTTCTCGGGATCGCCCGATGGTTGCAACGCCGGGGAACTATCGACGACCCTTTATGGCTGGGTTTAGTACTAGGAGTCGCGGTCGTGGCACAGGAGCTGGATGAAGGCCATCGAGAGAGCATGGGGCACCCTGGGTCTCACGTGGTCCCTACCATCCTAGCGAGGTTGCATGAAAATCCCGAGACGACCATGCGCGATGCTCTCACCGCGTTAATCATTGGATACGAAGTGGCGGCGCGAATCGCTAGTGCTGGCCGGCCGCGGCCTGGGTCGCATCCGCACGGTACCTGGGGGACCATGGGGGCTGCGGTGGCCCGGGCACGGTTAACGGGAGGGCAGGGTCATTTACGGGAGGCGGTGTACTTGGCCGCCGGAACCGGGTTGGCCACCGCGTTTAGTGCTCCGCTTGCAGGACGTACCGTTCGCAATCTCTATGCGGGACTTAGTACCTTCTTGGGCATGCTTGCCAACGAATGGAACGCTGACGTAACCGGCATCTTTTCTCCGACAGAGACCCTTTTTCACGATTGGGATGGTGCAGACATCGCGAAGGGGCTCGGTGCTCGATTTGCCATCACCAGAAACTATTTCAAGACCATCGCCGCGTGTCGTTACGTGCATGGGGTCATCGAAGCCGTCGAGCAGATCGGTGAGGGACGGCGATTGAATCGCACTGATATAGAGAGAGTCACGGTGGAAACCTATGCGCCAGCTTCGGTGCTGACTGGAGCGCCGTTTAATACCCTCAGCAGCAAATTTTCCATTCCCTATGCGGTACTATGCGCAGTGGATGGACGTGCTCGTGAGGCGAAGGCGTTTCATGAACCGCTCGAATTGTCGGCGATGGATCGTGCGTGGTTGGCCAAGGTCAATGTGCTGGAGTCAGAAGAGATGACGCAGCAACTCCCGCATGTGCGAGCGGTACGGGTGACGGTTGCCTTTGCGGATGGGTCAGAATGCGCGACTCGGGTTTCCTTACCGCGGGGAGAATGGGATCGTCCGCATCGCTCCGAGGCATTGGCCCAGAAATGGGCGACCCTACTTGGGGATTATCCAGGCGACCTGCCCGGCGATCCTGCCAATCTCACTTCGGCCGACCTGAGGCGTTTCGTTAAAATCCTCATGGAGGAACTTTTGAGCACTACGACCCCCTAAATCTGCCGGTTGCTTTTATACAGGGGGGTTCACTCCAGATGGGTTACATCTCCTCTCTGTGCGGGGATCCGAGGGACACCACCCATTGAAATCGATGTTCGATGGGGGTCCTGAAGCATCTCCAAGATCCGCTGTGTGTGGTTTGACATGCGTCCATTGGTACCAGACGATGCCGTTCACCTCGGCCGTTCGACCCATAAACCCGGTCGGTCGGATGCGCACGTGGTGCGTCCCCCGGAGTTTGTCCCAAGTTCTGTCCCGTTTCGCTTTTTGCCATGCCATGCTCTACGCCGCCGCCGAAGTCTTCCGGGCACTCACCGTTAACGCACCCCCCTACTGGTTGCCGTCCCGGCATTTCGACCTGGGTCTATACTTTAACTGTCAACGAAGTTCAATCGCTTCACCCTAAAGCATTATGGCCTGGACACCGCTCTGTTTACGCTTAGCCCGAGACCTTGCGGCCTCGGACCCAAAACTCGATTCTCCGTGGAGGGCTAGTCCTTCGAGAGGCCGGAATTGCACTGGCTCGGAACGGTCAGCTTATTTTGGCGCACCGAAATGCAAGGTTTGTCAAGCAAACGCGAGAACTTCTAACGTGATTAGAAGACAATAAGAATCTGAGAGGCCACATTCTGTGAACCCCTACGATGCATGGTTCGTGGTGGTTGCTTCTTGAAGCGCGCTTTCGGCGTTGCTGTTACTGGGGCAGTATGATACCCTGAACCAGGGTCATGGTGTTGACCCAGCATTTTTTCAAACCTCCTGCAACGACCAGGATAATGACACCTACTATGCAGTGGGTGCCTTTTTTGTGCGCCCACACGGGGGTGATGGAGGCAGAGAGATTTACCGTTGCCAGCCTTCCTGCATTGAATAATGGGAAGTTGGACTACGGTCGAGGACCACCGCAAACGAATGGACGCATACTATCTGCCACACACACGGTCGTTGTTGGCGTGGATCGGGGCGTTATCGGCAAAAGTCTCATAATGATCCGCTATTCGGACAGTCACAAGCTCCTCGCGTTTCACGTTGTCGACCGGTTCCGGGTTCATTGAGGGGAGCGTTATGCAATGAACTTTATGAGTATTCTAGGTTTAGAGGGTGCGGCGCCGGAAACGTCAGCCCCACCAGCTTTTTTCCCCGATTTGAATTTGGATCAAGTCGTTCACGCCATTACTGCACCCAAAGATGCATATGCCTTGGCGCCGATCTTTTATACGCCGTTGCACAATGCCGAGGCGGTCCGCTTTCGTCAGGCCGTTATGCAGGATGTCGAGCAGCCTGAAATCCTCGCTTTGCTCAATAATTTTGCGGATCAGGTGCGCTCTGCTCGGATCCACCTGAATGGCTCCGAAGAGGCGTACCAAGCGCCAGCGAAACGTGCCTGGTTCCTGGATGCTGCGGAGTTTTACTGCAATGCCTTACTTGAGCTCCACGGTGGATGGGCGTCTTTGATGCTTGTTTCAAGCGGGTTAAAAGGGTTCCGCGAATACCTCGCTAAGCAAGTCGATTCTTTGTGGTTCCGGGACTTTCATGCAGAACTATTACAACTTCGCGCCGATCTGGCATCGGTTCGATATGGCCTCTTAATTCGGGGAAGTGCCGTCACTGTCCGTAAATACCATGAGGAGGCCGACTATGCCGCCGAGGTTGTCAACACGTTCGAGCGCTTCCAGCAAGGGAATGTGAAAGATTACAGGGTGCGGCTCTCAGAGGGTTATGGTATGGATCACATCGAAGGGCAGATTGCCACTTTTGTAGCCAAGTTGCATCCCGAGATCTTCGGGCGACTGGAGAGCTTTTACCAACAATACCAGAACTTCATGGACGTGGTCATCGAGCGATTCGACCGGGAAATCCAGTTTTACGTAGCGTATGTTGACTACATGGCGACGTTCAGGCAACAGGGACTAACGTTTTGCTATCCCGAGGTATCGCATGACAGACGTATCCGAGTAACGGCGACATTTGATCTGGCTTTAGCCCGCAAACTCTTCAAGGGAAACCAAGCCATTGTGTGCAACGACTTCTACCTGGAGCAGCCAGAGCGCATCTTCGTCGTTTCCGGACCAAACCAAGGGGGAAAAACGACATTTGCCCGTATGTTTGGACAGCTGCACTATATGGCGTGCCTTGGTTGTCCGGTGCCTGGGCGGGAGGCCAAACTGTTTCAGTTCGATCAGATGTTCACACACTTTGAACACGAAGAACCCGTAGAGGACCTTCACGGTAAACTACAGGATGACCTCCTGCGTGTCCACGACATCCTCTCGTCTGCCACGTCAAACAGCATTATCCTTCTGAACGAAATTTTCAGTTCGACGTCCCTGGAGGACGCCACGATCTTGGCTCGGCAGGTGCTGGAGACGATTCGTCAGCTGGGTGCATGGTGTGTGGTGGTGACCTTTATTGACGAGCTCGCTTCCCAGCAGGAAGAATTGGTCAGCCTCGTGGGAACGGTGCAGCCGGATCGGCCGGAAATCCGTACCTACCAGATTGTGCGGAGACCCGCCGACGGATTGGCGTATGCCATCGCCCTGGCCGAAAAGTATCAGCTGACAAAAGAGCAGCTGAAGGAGCGTCTCGTACGATGAAGGTGCATCTGATGTACAGGGATCAGAATTTCGTACTTGATAAAAGCTTGCCGAGCAATTATTCCGCCCTCGAACAGGATTTGGGGCTCGGGCCATTGTTCGATACCATGGCTCAAGGAGATAAGCTGGTGTACGAGGTTGTCCGCAAGTCTCTGTTATGCAGTCTGACGGGTGTCGATGCCGTCTTGTACCGACAAGGTGTGATCGCGGACTGCCTTGACGCTCCCGATGTAGTACGGGCAATGTATCGCCACGTCGGAACGACCTTGGAAACCCGGCGGAAAAATTGGCTGGGAATCTTTGGAACCCACCCTTCGGGTATCATTCATTCGGCGGTCACACTGGTGCACCTGTTTACAGATTCCTTGATGACGCTGAGGGAGTTCGCGGATACGGAAGGCTATCGGTTCCAATCGGATGGTTTTAGGAGCTTTTTTGCCATGCTCCAGCGAGAGCTCGACGACGACTATATCAGCCGTGTTCGGGAGCATCTGAACCACCTGAGCAGACCCGGCATCTTGGTTCGCGCCCAGTTAGGCCGAGGCCACAGGGGCACCAACTATACCTTGGTCGTGGATCCGAACGGCACTCGAGGCCTGATCGGGCGTCTGTTATCGCAACGACCCACGGGTTATACGCTTCATGTTGATGCGCGGGATGAGGCCGGACACCGGACACTGGAGGCCTTAGAGGACGCAGGACTCAATCTGGCGGCAAATGCGTTAGCCCAATCTGCCGATCATATCAAGGGATTCTTCGAGCAGCTACAAACAGAGCTCGCGTTCCTCGTCGGATGCCTAAACGTGGCGGATCAAATGATTGCCAAAGGGGATCCGCTGTGTATGCCCGAGCCGTGGAACACGGATCAGCGGGTGAGGCATTTTCGGGGGCTGTACGACCTCGGATTGTCGTTGCGATACGACGGCCCGGTCGTCGGAAACGACTTGGATGCGGACCGAACTGACCTCATCATCGTAACCGGGGCCAATCAAGGGGGTAAGTCCACCTTCTTGCGTAGTGTCGGCGTGTCGCAGTTAATGATGCAAGCGGGAATGTTTGTCCCCGCCAATTCATTTGCTGCCAATGTGTGTGAAGGTCTCTTTACGCATTTCCGTCGAGAGGAAGATGCTGACATGAACAGTGGTAAACTGGACGAGGAACTGCAGCGGATGAGTTCCCTGGCCGATCACCTCGCGCCGAATAGTCTTATTCTGTTTAACGAGTCATTTGCGTCCACCAATGAGCGGGAGGGGTCCGAGATTTTTCAGCAGATTACTGATGCATTGCTGGAAAGCGGGATCCAGATGGTTTCCGTCTCGCACATGTACGCATACGCCCAGGGGTACTACGCCAGGGGCATGCCTAACGCAGTGTTTTTGCGTGCGGAGCGCGATCGGACGTTTAAACTCAAACCAGGAAGACCGATAACTACGAGTTACGGTCGGGATCTTTATGAACAAATTTTCAACGGCCGGTCCATCGATTCGGCGAGATCGTTGGGAAGCTGGCAGCAGGACCGGGCAAATGCCACAATGACAGAAACGCCGGGAAGGACATGAGACAGAAATGACAGACCGTTACATTCAAACAGTGCACGCTCGCGAAATATTGGACTCCCGGGGAAATCCCACCGTGGAAGTAGAGATTACGTTGGCTGATGGAACCTTAGCGAGGGCAGGAGTACCGTCTGGAGCATCGACTGGTAGTCGCGAAGCCTTTGAGGTTCGCGATGGAAATCTGGACAGGTACCGTGGCAAGGGGGTCCTAACCGCTGTTGCCCATGTCAACGATATCGTAGGGCCGCAGGTTGTCGGACTTGATTGTCGAGATCAGGGGGCAGTGGATGCTCTTATGCGTGGCCTGGATGGAACGCCTAACAAGTCCCGGCTCGGTGCAAACACTCTCTTAGGAATATCCATTGCTTGCGCGCGTGCGGCCGCGTTAGCCAGCAATCTGCCTCTATACCGATATCTCGGCGGGACCGGTACCATGCGCTTGCCAGTTCCGATGATGAACATCCTTAATGGAGGAGTGCATGTGCATGGTCAAGGGGCGGACTTTCAAGAATACATGATCGCTCCGTATGGTGCCGCCACGCTGCATGACGCGATACGTGCGGGCTCCGAAGTCTACCACGCGCTACAGGGTATTCTGCTGGAACGATCTTTATCGGTGGGAGTAGGCGACGAGGGGGGATTTGCTCCGACCGTATCGTCTAACCGGCAGCCCCTCGAACTCATCGTGGAAGCGATTGAACGCGCCGGATGGCGGCCCGGGGTCGATGTCGGAATTGCTATCGACCCCGCCTCCAGCGAGTTTTATCGCGATGGACAATATCATTTACGGACAGAAAGCGCGGCCTTGACCAGTGCAGAAATGGTTGAATACTATGCGGCACTGGTCGAGCAGTATCCACTTTGCCTCATCGAGGATGGACTTGCGGAGGACGACTGGTCTGGGTGGAAGTTGCTCAACGACCAACTGGGACGGGATATCGAACTCGTGGGCGATGACATTTTCTGCACAAATCCCGAAATTATCGCGCGGGCCATTGATGACAATATCGCCAATGCAGCGCTAATCAAGGTGAACCAGATTGGCACGCTGACAGAAGCCATCGCAGCCACCCGCTTGGCACAGTTCCATGGTTGGGGTGCATTTGTGTCCCATCGTTCGGGAGAAACCGTAGATACATTGGTGGCTGACCTGACAGTTGCATTGGATACGGGCCATTTAAAGACCGGTGCGCCAAGCCGTGGAGAGCGGGTCGAGAAGTATAACCAGCTCATGCGGATCGAGGAATCCATAGGTGATCGGGCAATTTTTGCGGGGAAATCTGCATTTTGCCGACCGGTGCGTTTTTGATCGCCAAGCGTAGCAAGGGGCCAAGACGCCACGACACGGTATACATAAACGCGTTGGTATGCTAACGGACCGTGTCTCGCGCGACTCCGTGCGGGCTTAGCCGTTGACCGGAGGTCCATGCCCATGTGCTTGCTCCTCCCGATCCACCCAAATTTCCTAGCGAGGCGTCCCCACACGCCGACTGTTGCCGGACTGGGTCTGGTATCGGGAAGGCTCTTGTTATCGGAGTCTTGCGTGGAGTCCCTCTACGAACTATCATCGGTTCGCCGATGATAGGGTCATCAGCATCAGTGGATACTCCAGCAAACGCGGGTGGGCCGAGTTGGCCTTACAGAGACTGCAGGAACACCAAGAACCTTTGGGGGTGGAATGGAACCGGGAGAAAGCACGGGTGGTCGACGTCTTAAAAGGGGTATCCTTTTCCTTTCTCGGCTTTGATTTCAGACGCGTCGAGAACCGGATATTTTATCCTGATGACCCCGAAGAAGAAGGTTCGACAGGCCATTACAGCGCGAATCCGGGACGTGATCCAAAATGGGGGCGCCAAATCGGCCTAAGACATCGTGAACCCAGTCAATGCCATATTGACCGGATGGGTGACCTATTTCCGGGTTGGCAACTCCAGTCGCGCATTCGGGGAAATCCGTGACGATACCGAGAGGAAAATCCGCACGCGGCTGAGCCGAAGGAAGCGAAGACACAAGCGTAGCATCGGACGGCGGAGATCGAGTAACGAATATCTGTAAGGCGTCTTGGGGTCTACGGGGACTGAAAAGTCCACCCCCTCAAAAGCGCCGACGGATATCTAACAAAGTGTCCGCCACCGCAATGGGTCGCATAACCCTTTTGACGAAGATTATGGGGGTTGGTGGCAGTTGGGTTAGTTGAAGTGATGACATTTAGCATTATTGGCAACGGCGGGACGGCGGCCCTTCCGTCGTGGTACGACTGCTAAGCGTTCCAGGGATCGCGTGAGGAGCCGTGGACTGGCTCGGTACAGCGTGGATTCGTGGAATTCTGGCACTGGAATGCGCCAGCGCCGGGCGGCTGAGCGCATGTCCCCGACGATGTTCTGGAGCGTCAGCAGGTTCGGCGCCGCGACGGCCGCTAAAGACAAAATGCTGAGCATCCTGCGATTCATCGATCAAGACGACCACGACTGCCTATCTCCCCATTTCAACACTTCCTTTTGGACCAGGGTATGGGCCCTGTCACGGTTTTTTATCCCATCGTCAACGGTACACCGTACACCGTTGACAGTAATTGTCGATAAGTCCGGTGAGCGCGGCGCGTCCATCTTGGCTACATGCCACAATTCACGTCGGAACGCGGATTTGGTAGGAACTGGACGATATTGCGGCCTTGGCGGCATCTGATTGCGGGGCATCGCCGTCTCGAAGCGGTCAAGCACCTGAACTGGGACACCATGCCCGTCTGCGCATTCGGCAGTCTGACGGCGCATGAATGCCGGTTGATCGAACTCGAAGAAAACATTCGGCGCAAGGATCTCACGGAGGCTGAGCGGTCGATTAAGATCGTGGAACTGGCTGAGACCGTGCGGGATGTGGCGCAAGCGGAAGCCCAAAATCAATCGGCACTGGAGGTGAAATTCCTCCGGTCTACCCGGCAACCCGCCGTACGGCATTTTAGAGAGCTTGAGGCACCGTCTATCGAAAGAGGCGGAAACGGAGCGACAATCTACCTAAACTACGGCGTCGGCTGGCTATTCGACTATGGCACTACCCTGCCGCTTGAAGACGGACGGAGGAAGTCCAGTGGGGCCCTGGGGTGGAAAGTCTCGGATAACGGTTTCGTGACGATCCGGCTATTGTCGGGTTGGCATTTTGGTGCATTCGGAAGAATACTTTGTTGAGATTATGTTATGGTTGTGTTAAGATTGCATTAAGATTGTGTTATGATCCTACGGACAATTGACTAGCATGGCACGCATAGACTGCGCTATCCGGCACACCTGGTGTTGGCGCCCACTAAATTTGGCAATGGCTTGGCTGAACAGATTGCTATCTCAGCGCCGGGGGTGGACGCACGTTAGGCAACGTTTCGCTGATCGTGGGTCACGACAGGAGTTGTTGGGGGAGTTGTCTGCACGCCACGGCGCCGGTCCAGACGGACAATCGAAAGGCTTTGATCGGGAGGCGAAGATTCGTGTTGATGAATGGCTATGATCGGTCCCTGCACCAACTCAAAGAACGTACCCGCCGCCTCAGCGCCGATGTTTCGGACATGCTAAAGGGCGCCCTGCGGTCTCTTTACACCCAGGACGGCGTGTTGGCGCAGATGGTCTGGCAGCATGACGATGTGGTGGATGATGAAACCAACCAGGTTGAAGAGAATTCGCTGCAACTAATCTCGCTTCAGCAACCGCGGCAAAAGGATCTGCGCGTGATTGCCGCCGCGCTCCGTAACGCCCGCGACTTGGAGCGGATTGCCGATTACAGTTGCGATATTGCCCGAGTCACCGAAGTGTTGGCCGCGCAACCGTATTGCGTGCCGCTGCAGGACATTGCCCGTATCGGTACGATGGCGCTGGAGATGGTGTGCATGGCTGTCGACGCAGTTTCTCGGCAGGATGCGGTCATGGCCCGACAGGTGTCCGATAGTGACGCTGCGGTCGATCGGATCTACCAGACCATCCAGGAAGCGCTGATGGACGCCATGCGAAATGACTCCCGCGTCGTGGACCAGGCGAGTCACCTGTCGCTGGTTGCCCGTTACCTCGAACGTATCGCGGACCACGCTGTGAATATCGCGGAGATGGCGGTGTTTGTGGAGAACGGAGAGCATCGTCCCTTCCGTACTCCCCGGCCCGTCTACCATGCCGGTGGCTAAAAGAAGAGCCACCTCGTGACTGCTGGTGTACTCCCCCTGCTCGGAGGCATGGCGTTGTTTATGTACGGTCTCACGCAGACCAGTGACAGTCTCAAGCACCTGACGACCGGCTGGTTGCGTGCACTCTTGTTAGTCATGACCAAAAACCCGGTGGGCTCCTTGGTGCTAGGACTGATCGCCACGACGCTCGCGGGCTCTTCCAGTGCCATTACCGTCATGGTGGTCAGTTTCGCCAGTGCTGGACTGCTGGCGTTGCGGCAAGCGCTGGAAGTCATGCTGGGGGCCGCGATTGGAACGACCTTGACGGTCCAACTAATTTCCTTCGACTTTATCCGTTACGCCCCCATCCTGGTCGTCATCGGTGTCATGATCCTGATCATTCAGCGCGGGCACCAGAATGCGTTGCTCGGAACCCTGACGCTAGGGTTCGGCCTGATTTTCTACGGCATGATGGTCATGATCGGGGCCGTGCATACGCTCTCCCATCTCAGCTCTGTGCGCCGTGCGCTTTTGGTCCTCGACCATCATCAGGTGCTGGCGTACTTGCTGGCTCTGACCTTGACCGCACTGATCCAGAACTCGGCTACCGTTATCGCCCTAACCATAACCTTTCGTCTGCATGGTCTGATTAGTCTAGAGACCGGTCTGATTATCGTGCTGGCGGCGAATGTGGGCTCTACGGCTGCCGCCGTCTACAGCGCGTGGCTGAATGGATCCCGCAGTGCCAAGCGCGCCGCCACCGCGTACTTTTTGATGAAGTTCACGGCATCCCTGGGCACCGTCCTGGCTCTGCCCTGGCTGCAGAGCGCCGTGCAGGTGGTGGATACCGCGCCCGGTCGCCAGTTAGCCGACGCCCACTCGCTGTTTAATATCGCCACGGCGCTTCTCTTTATGCCTTTTCTGGGACCGATTGCCCGACTGATGGAGCGATGGCTACCGGACATCCGTCCGCAGCCGATTAGCCAACTGTTGGATACCGAGTTCCTGCAGGATCCCGTTGAAGCCCTGTCACGGGCGGGGAAAGAAATTGCGCGTACCGCACAGATCATTGACAACCAGATCATGGCGGTCCTGCCCGAGTATCTGCAGATACCCCGAGAGGCGTTGTCACGCACGATGCGCCAGGCAGAGTCCGACGTAGACCTGCTGCACCACGCCATAACCCACTACCTCTTCCGGTTGAGAGACGTCGGGCATCTGACCGAAGCCCATCGGATCGAGCAGATCCGTCTGCTCTATCTTGCCAACCATCTGGAGCATCTATCCGACACCGCGATTAAAATCATCAGCACCCGGGACAAACTAATGCGGCGCAATTTTGTGTGGTCCGGCCCCTTGTGGGAGGACATCTCCCGTCTGCTGGAACAGCTCCAGAGCCAGTATAGTCGTCTTGCCAACGCCGTCGCACGGGACGACGATGCTCAGGCGCTGGCACTGGTGCAAGAAAATCCAGATCTTCTGCGAGAGGAAGGAAAAGTCCGCTTACGCATGTTGACGCATGTGGACGAATCCCAGCTTCCAGCTGCCTCAACGATGCTGGAACTGTCCGACGATCTGTCTTTGCTCACCAATCGGATTGCCGCCGTGAGCCGGGCGCTACTTGGCATTCTTTGACGCTCTGCCGTTGTTCAGAGCAACTAATTAATTAGGCGGACCCCAAAACAATTGCCTACACGCGTGGGAGCTTGGTTAATGCTTCTGGATTGGGAAGCCCCTGCTGCCAATGCCGGATTCTCTCCGAGCCAGTCGCGCTGTGTGTCGGCCGCAGATTGTTGCCGTAAGCGCGCCGTCCCGGGGAATTGTACACCGAGCTGGTTTTTCAGTACTTGTCTAGGGATCTTCTGTGAACGTGAAATTGAGTCGTCCGATTAACGACAACGAGCCCTATCGCTACGAAGCACAATAACACCCCGGCCCATCCCAATCCCAAGTAGCCGGTCGGAGCTACCAGAAAGGGAATGGCCACATTTCCTGTTAGACTCCCTAATTGATTGGAAATCGCGAACCACCCCATAGGTTTTTGGTAATTGCGCATCGACCGCGCCATCAGCTGAAAATAGGCCGGGCGGGCGGCACTGTCTCCAAACGCATAAACGCAGCCGCCCAGTACATAGCCCCACGAGGGAATGTGAGCCCATGCAAAAATTGTCAGAACCATGACTCCCCCCAAACCGACGCCTAACACGTGCAGCGATGTTTCCCGCCAATGATATCGACTGAGTAACGCGCCTCCACACGATGCACAACCCCAATCGCCACTACAACCAACGACAGCGGCCAATGGTAGCGTATAATGAATGTACCGCCCGTGGAGGCACCCACCAGTACTCGCTGCGTAGCTCGTCGGCTTTCACGAGTTTCCACAGGCGTTCAGTGAGATTCAATGAGGTTCAGGTTGGGCGAATGGATCGGGAGTCACATCAGCCCTAAACTCCCGCTCTAAGAATTATACCTACGGACGATGTTTCCCAGAATATGTAATGCAGTAAATGCAGATCCGCTCTGTTGGCGTGTTGCGGACTTGATTCTCTGGTTACGGATTTTTTGCCTGGGCTTGTTTGCCTGTCTAATTGTAGGTATAAGTTATCATACCTACCTAAGGAGGATGAGGATGGGAGAATGAGGATGGCCTCCATCGTTCGGCAAAAAGTTGGTGACAAAATCTAGTGGTACGAATCCATTTCCTATCGCAATGCCGATGGCAAACCGCGGAACCGGCGGGTGCCGATCGGCCAGATCGATCCGGCCACCGGACAGCCCATTTACAAACCTGAGTACCTTGCCCGGATGGCGGCGACCGGGGTGACCGTGGAGGGGGCAGCGTCGATGACGGCGTTTACGGCCGAGGATATCCGACAATCGTCGGTGTTGGAGTTTGGCGCCATGTACCTGTTGGAGCAAATCGCCTCCGGGAGGCTCTGCAACGGGCGTTGCCCCATCTGTCCCCCGAGATTTTTCTGCTCGCCTGTTATCTGGTCACCTCCGGTGACCCCTCTCTGGATTGCGAAGAGTGGGTGAGGTGAGCAAAACCGCGTGTCCGGATGACATCGGCACCCTCTCGTCCCAGCGGATTAGCGAGTTGCTGCACACGATCACTCCCGATCAGCGCGAAGCGTTTTACCAAACGTGGTGTCAGCGACGGGGTGAACAGGAATACCTGGCGCTCGATATCACCTCCATGTCCTCGTACTCGGAACTCCTCCAGGATGTGGAGTGGGGCTATAACCGGGACCAGGAACACCTGCCGCAGGTCAACCTCTGTATGCTGAGGGGGGGAACCTCGCGGCTGCCCATTTATCAAGTCCTCTACAGCGGTAGTCTGAAAGACGTGAGCACCTTGGACACGGCCCTGGCCAAAATGGATGGCCGGGGGGTTCTATTTGCGAATTCCTGCCGCCTCTTCTTGGCTCTCACAACCGCTTGTCCCGAAGGGCACGAAATGGCTACAACATCCAAGCTCTTAGGAGCGGGTGTCACATACAGTCCGCGCGAGCGTTCTGGCTGAAGGACGCATGGGACGGCACGCGGTGTGTGATGTCGGAGCGGGTGCCGGGATGCGTTGCGTATGCTATAATGAATGAGCGCTCACTTTTTAAGGAGGCTGACGCTTGCCGAAGGTGACAGAAAAACACAAGGAGCAGCGCCGGCAAGCGATTCTCAACGCCGCCGAGCAAGTCTTCTTGGGCAAAGGGTATCAACTAGCCACCGTTGACGATATTGCGTGCCGCTGCGGATTAAGCGTGGGAGCGCTCTATCGCTACTTCATTAGCAAAAGCGACATCATGCTCACCCTGATGGACGAGCGGCTGGGACGGACGCCCGATCTGCTGGAGAGACTGACCAGTGGCGTCGGCGGGCCCTGGGCGCAAATCACCCGCTGCGTCGACATTTTTGTATTGGCTCTGCGTGTCCGACATCCAACCACCGGTCGTCTGCTTCTCGTGGCGTGGGGAGAATCCCTGCAGGATCGAGTGGTGCGGGATGGCCTGTTGCGGCGGTTCTCGGGAGTCGTCGACTATCTGAGCGCTGTGATTGAGCGCGGCATTAAGTCCGGGGATTTTCAGCCCAATGCGGATCCGCGCGTGTTGGCGTCGCTACTCATGTGTTTGGCCGACGGAGTGACGCTCTATTGGGCGGCCAATGCATCGGGCATCGAGCTGCAGCGGATTCGCGCGACGGTGATGTCCATGGTCCAGTCATACCTCAGCGTCCAGTGAGCAGGAAGGAGAAATGATGTGACACGACGGGTTGTGGTTACCGGCATGGGGATGGTTACCCCGCTGGGCAATGATTGTGCCGCCAACTGGGAGGCAATCACAGCGGGGAAGTCCGGCATTGGACCTATTACTCGGTTCGATCCATCCGGGTTGAGTGCACGAGTTGCCGGAGAAGTGCGCGATTTTGATCCGCGTACGGTGTTAGAACCAAAAGAGGTGCGTCATTACGACCGATTTATCCACTTCGCCATGGCGGCCACCGCTGAGGCACTGCATGATGCGGGGTGGGCCTTCGATAATGATTTGGCCGCACGCACGGGCGTCATTTATGGAAGTGCAATGGGTGGATTGGTCACGATTCTTGACGCGCAGGACACGCTGAACCGCCGCGGGGTGCGGCGCGTCTCGCCATTCTTGTCCCCCGGTAGCGCCATTAACATGGCGGCCGGCATTATCTCCATTCATTGGGGGCTGAAGGGACCGAACTATGCCACGGTTTCTGCGTGCTCGACCTCGGCGCACGCGATTGCAGACGGTTTCTATGCCATCCAGCGTGGCGACGCTGACGTGATGGTGACCGGCGGCAGTGAAGCGGTGATCGCGGAAGTCGCCGTGGCGGCGTTTGATAACGCTGGCGCCTTGTCCCGCCAGACCAATCCTGTAGAGGCTTCGCGCCCGTTTGACGCCAACCGCGACGGGTTTGTCATGTCCGAAGGGGGAGCCACGGTTATCCTCGAAGAACTCGCTCACGCTCGTGCCCGGGGTGCCCAAATCTATGCCGAGGTGGTCGGCGTGGGCATGGCGGGAGATGCGTACCATATCACGACCCCCAATCCTGCGGGGGAGGGTGCCGCCCGCGCGATGATGCAGGCACTGCGGGCGGCACACCTCAGTTCAGACGCGGTGTCGTATATCAACGCTCACGCGACCTCCACAAAATCCGGAGACGCCAGTGAGACAGCCGCCATCAAGTCCGTCTTTGGGCACCACGCTTATCAGTTGGCCGTCAGTTCCACCAAATCGATGACGGGCCACTTGTTGGGTGCTGCCGGTGCCACCGAGGCGGCGTTTACGGCTTTGGCGCTGTATCATCAGGTGGCTCCCCCCACCACGAACCTCCAAAATCCGGACCCCGAGTGCGACCTGGACTATGTGCCTCACGCCGCCCGCCCTCAACAGATTGCGGTTGCATTGTCGAATAGCAACGGATTCGGCGGATCCAACATTACCCTTGCGCTTCAACGATACGCGGATTTTACGGCGTGATAATCCGTGCCCAAGATCACATGGCTTGACCATGGTCCCGCCAAGGCTCAGAACCGGTCTGGCCGGGCGATTGCGGACGGCGTGGACTGCTGTGACACGGGCGGATAACCGGTCCTTTGTAATGGTGTCGATCCTCAACGAGTATCCCCGGGGGCCGGGGCTGGTCATCACATGCGTCTCGCGTGAAAGCTTTCCGGGACCCAGCTTTCCAACCCCTGATCACCATGAATAGAAAATCGCACGCACCCTGGACTGAACGCGAAATCTACTCCATTTCGAGTTTGCTAGACTCGTCCGCCAGCTTCATTTGAATGAGCTCACGTAATTTGAGTTTTTGGATTTTCCCGCCCGGGCCTAAAGGCATGGCCTCCAACAGTTCCACCCTTTCCGGCCATTTAAACTTGGCGACCGACCGACCTTCCAAATACGACTGGAAGTCCGCAACCGTTGGTGAGTTCCCAGGGTGCGGCACGACAAAGACGCAGACGCGTTCACCGAGAATCGGGTCGGGCATACCGACCACGGCAATGTCGCGCACCTGGGGATGCGGACTTAGCAAGTCCTCAATCTCTTTAGGGAAGATGTTCTGGGCACCGCGCAGAATCATATCCTTTTTTCGACCGACCACGCGCAGATAACCATCCGCGTCATAGACCCCCAAGTCCCCAGTATGATGGTAACCCGGCCAGGGATCATCCGCGGATTCATGGAAGGTGCGCCGGCTCTCCTCTAGGTCCCCCCAATAGCCGTAATGAATATTCCAAATGAGAATTTCGCCGACCTCGCCTGGCGGCAGACGACGTCCTTGGGCGTCGACCACGGGGGCGTCGAACCCTTCTAAGGGCACGCCAGCGGCGTCCCGCAAATGCTCCCGACTAATGCCGGGTAAAATAGGCGCCATGCAAGCTCCCACTTCGGATGTCCCATAGACGTTAAACGCGGGCACTCCTCGTTGAAGGAACCGATCGATCACCTCTCCGGGCAGTGGCGCACCCGAATAACACACCAGACGCAGTGTCTTGAGATCGGCCTGGGAGAAATTCTCGTGTGTGACAACACGCGTGATGAGCGCGGGATTCCATACCCAAATCGTCACCTGCTCCTGGCTCGTCACATCCAGAACCACCTGCTCATCGAACTCCGTCAGGTAGAACGATCGACCCCCGGAGTACAGCGATGTATGCACACCCCAAAGACGTCCGGATCCGCCGCTGAGGGGACCGAAGAGAAGACGCGTGTCGTACAGGTTGTGGCCGGCCCGTTCCGCCAACGTCACACTGTGAACATGAAACCAATCGGCGGTGGAATGTTTGGAGATTTTTGGTACTCCGGTTGTGCCTCCAGTCGGCAACAGCTCATGGACCGCGAACGGATCGGTGTGCAGATAGTCCAGGTCCTGCTCGGAATACACCGCGAAAATGTCATCGGCCAGGTAGTCCACGAACGATTCGACATCGGGCGGTACCTGCTCGCCTGGCTGCGGCACCACGACAATCCTAAGATCCGGCGCTTCCTCGCGCGCCTCGCGGTACCATTGCAGGAAGTCCCGGCCGTGCCAAGCGGACACAACGACCGCCACGCTCGGTTTTAGCTGTTTGACCGCACCGATGGTCTCGCTGCGTCCGAGATCCACATTGAGACCGGCGTGCATCATAGTGAGTTTCGAGGTAACCAGGTCTAGATAGGCGCTTTCGATGCAATTGGGCAGATGCGAGACTAGAACCGATCCGCGGGGCACGGCACGGTCCAACAAGTGCAAAATGATGGTGTTCACCTCGTGAAAGGATTGCGACCAGGTGCGGCGCCGACGGAGCGATGGATCAATCCCGTAAAAACTGTCGACAAAGGCTTCCCGATTGCCATACAGTCGCGCATTACGCTTAAGAAGGTCCCACTGAACCCACTCAAAATGACGTCCGCCGAGCTGTTTGGAACGAATGACTTGTTCAAATCGAAACAAACTGTCTGTGTTCACGGTAATCTCCCCTCATTGATTTTAGCGCCAACGCAGATCCCCCTGCGAACGCAAGCAGGCGCCCTGAACACGGGGCATGAAGTCCCTCAGTGATTTCCCGGTGGTTTCAAAGCAAGCAATTGCTTGCCTATTATCTAATAACTGTTTTGAGAGAGCAACCCTGTGCCGCCCAATCGTCGACAAAAGTGACGTCAGTCCAAGGATCCGGTCAAAAATTGTATGCCCCGCCTCCTGTCCAATCCATCCGCTTGACAATTGTGATCTGAACCCCGGTCACGCATTATAGTAGTAGAGAATTACCTGGGAAATCGTACCGTACCTAATGTAATCGGAAAGGAAGGTCTTAGGATGTCTGAAAACCCTGAATCCCTCAGCCCGTCCGAGTGGAAACTGCTTCGGCGGGGAATGGACATGTACCTCGATTTATTGTTAGATGATTTGGGTACTGTCCTGAATAACGAGCCCTTAAAGGATACCTTGGTATTTAGGGAGGTGCTGCCGCCACAGTTTACGTCGTGGTATACGCCTCTGTTTTTGAAGCAGTTCGTAGTTTGTGCCGTTCACTTGGCTGCAAAAATTGATGCCTGGGATGGTGCCGTGGTCGCGTGCGCTGCAGAAGAATTGGCATTTCGCGGTCTTATCGAATGGATACCGACACTGTGTGAAGCCGATATCATACCCGGCACAATTGAACACCTTGGAGACTTTCGAGAAGAGGCCGTCGACGACTTCGATGTAGACATGCTATTTGACTTGACATTGGATGGCATCGAACACGACGAAACTCTCAATGCCCAATTGGGGTTGGATTCGTTGCGTCCGGAAAATTGGTTCCGGCCATTTTCTGGGCATAGGGTTCACCCTTACTGTCGTAATGACCAGGCAGAGTCGGACTGAACCCACGGTGTGATTCACAGTGGTGCACGATGGTCGGCTGCACTCATCGACGCCGACCGCGTGACAGCACGCCCATATCCCACCATCTCCTGAGTTTGCCTTTTCTCGATGTAACACCTCACGAACCGATCGAGTTACGCAAGAGTGAACGGTTCGCCCCGTCGGCGCTCGCCCATTTTGATCCCGCCCGGCACCCACACGCTACGCAGCGAACGTGCCGGGCGGGAGACATCGGAGAAGCCAACCATTTTGTGTGATCACTCCACGATCCCAAGGTAACCGTCATGAATCATGACCATCTGACCCCATCCCCTACCGAACGCTTGCGGGTTCGCTCCCCATCACATTTCCTAGTGGGACATCCTCACCACCGCTGAAGCAAGGTGTTTTCGCCAATTCTCACAATGGGACTACACTTTTCGCGGCACTTTGGCTTTCAGCGAGGCCGGGGCGACGGGCGGAACAAAGCCTTGCTGTTGACCCTGTAGTCCGCCTGCTTCATACGGGTCACGGTACCAACGGCTGGGGAGGATGTCCACTTGTCATTGGTTTGACTAATGATCGTGGTCATAGAACCTCCAGATTCCGGGGTTTTTAAGTACCATTAGGGTCAGGCAAGTCCTAACAAAAAATGACCGAGGGTTCAAAGGTTGGATGCCTTCCCCCGGTCAGATCAAGGTGATCTATGGCTTTATATATTTAACGGTGTCCCTGCGCCAAGCCCTGCAGGGTCAGACGGGACCACGGCCGGTATGCCCGGTCGAGTCGCATCATACCCTCGTACGAGATGGAACCTATATGCGCCATGCACAAGACGGGCGCGGTGTGTACTATCTCGCCATTCAACGATACCGATGCCAAGCCTGTGGTGTCACGTATAGTGCCCTCCCTTACGATTGTCGTCCCTATACCTCAAGCACCTGGCCCTTAGTGCTCGCCGTGGGCTGGATTTGGCACCGTGTGCCAGGATGGACCTGGGAGTGGTGTCACCAATGGCTGAGCGACCATCAGATCGATCTCCACCAACGCACCTTGGACCGTTGGGCGGCCCGGAGAAGCCCAGATTATCCAGCAGGCCGTGCAGTGGATTGCGCGGATGTTCGGCACGCGGTGGATGGCGGTGTGGCCGCAGCCCGAATGGACGCGTCTACAGCATTGGCAGGCTCTGGAACACTTGCGCTCACCCCGGAAATCGTCCTGGCTCACCACACGATC
>JAJZXX010000196.1 GCA_021806205.1 Bacillota bacterium
TTTGCCCAATGGCTTGATGAGGTGGCGGCTACCCGGGTGCAGGATACCACCTTGGTCGCGTATCGGCGGTATATTAAGCCGCTCCTGCAAGAATTTGGGCAGAAGCCCTTGGCCTTGTTGTCACCCGCAGATCTGCAGGGACTCTATAGCCGCCTCTTGGTGTCCGGGAAAGCCACGAGCACCGTGCGGCACGTGCATGTTGTGGCCCATACGGCTTTGAACGAAGCGGTTCGTCTCGAACTCATTCCCGTGAACGTGGCGGATCGGGTGAATCCCCCGCGACTGCGTTCGCCGGAAATTGTTCCGCCGACCATCGAACAATCTCGAGCGTTGCTGCGGGCAGCGGATCAGGACCGCCTTAAGGCGTTTTGGTGGTTGATTGCGCTGACCGGTTGTCGCCGCGGGGAAGGGCTCGGACTCAAGTGGGATGATATTGATTGGGACACACAAATTCTCTATATCCAGCGAACGCTGGCGGTGGATTCCGGGCTTCGCGTGATTCATAAACCTAAAACTGCCCGGGGACGCCGATCAGTGGCCATGTCCGACTTTCTGGTGGAGTTACTCAAAGTGCATCAAGCAGAGCAACAGGCGGAACGGATGGTGCTGGGTGACAAGTGGCAGGAGACGGGCTATGTGTTTGTGACGCGCAAGGGGACCCTGCTCTGGCCAGGGAACGTGCGACGCCGATATAAGCAATTAGTGGAGGCGGCCGGCCTGCCGCCCACCACAAGAATTCATGACCTGAGACATGCGATGGCGACCTTATGGTTGACCAATGGGGTGCCAATCAAGGTGGTGTCGGAACGGTTGGGCCATGCCAACATTTCCATTACCTTACAGGTCTATGGCCACCTCTTACCCAACATGCAGGCGGAGGCAACGCAGAAGATGGATTATTTTTTGGTGGACGGGAAAATCAAGGGTTTAGGGAATTGTCACAATGAAGAGGACGGTGGAGAAGTCAAAGTATAGAATTTAGCCATACTTACGGTGGAATACGTGTCATCGAAGACTTTATGAAAACTCTCCTACGCTGGCCCGTTCGCCTCAAACATTTCTCCTTCACATTACAACAATTCGAGTCGTTCAGGGCACTTCAATTGAAGGAAAGCTTCCTCACGAGTCTTTCTTATTCACCACAAAATCCGATGTAGAGTTCCCAGGATAGCTTGAACTCTGAGATGAGATCCGTCTCAAATCCCCGTATACTTATTCGAATAAATCGTTTCCCGTTATAACCGAACCCTGCTTTATTAAGCTTAGATAGCCATTTTTGGAAAGTCGCCAAGGATTTCGTGCGATGACCTCGTATTTGCCACCCCGGTTTTGCGCAAACCATTCACCGACAAACGACTCAAGATTCGTGACGATGGGGTAGCCCGGATCATTATCTCCTTGGTGGCACGCCGTGTTAACCGGCGGTTCGGACCCACGCCTCGTGATGTGAGACGATGGTAGCTAGTGCGAATCGGCATACTAGATATAGGGCGGCACCGGTACGAAGCCTTTATTCCGTCAAGGGTCTAGAAACTTAAGGCCTGCTCCACTAAAGGAATTTATTCGGGGGTTTCCTGAAGGGGGCGATTCTGGCCATGTGGCCGACAGGCGCTCGAATCGAACGTGAAATTGCCGACTAGGAGCCGCTATAGAGATTTTGGGTTTCTTCGGGAACTGCGATATCGATCCTTGTGAGATGACGCTTGCACGCATCGGACCGACTTGGAGTGGATTATAGGGTTCGTCTATGGGTCCCACGAAGGGGCAATAATGGTGAATATATGAGACCTGAATTTCAAACGGTCTTTGGGAACGTTATTGTCGAGTTGGGATCACCGTTTCAGTCAAACAAATCAACTCAAACCTCCTAATAATGTCCGGTAATTCTATCCTTTTTTGACGTTAAGGGTGATAATTACCTTGAAGCTCGATGAAGGATGCGGGAGGGGACCTACTTTGATCGCCCGAGTGGTAATTGAAAATTTCAAAGCGTTTCGGCGGTTTGAATTGGAGCTAAATGACGATATTAATATCATTATCGGCAACAATGAATCTGGAAAGACCACTATTTTGGAAGCTATCCACCTAGCCATGACATTAAGGCTTAACGGAAGAACCCTCCAAATACCCGACCTTTCGCCGTATTTATTCAACACTGAGGCGGTCGAGGAGTTTGTGCAACAGGTTCAGGAAGGAGAGAACCCTGAGCCTCCAAGAATACTCGTTGAGGTGTACTTCAATGATACTGCGGACGAGGTACAGCAACTCCGAGGTAGCAATAATTCCCGACGTGAAGACGCTGTCGGCGTTAGGGTGGAAATTCGGTTCAACGATGAGTTTTCCGAAGAGTATGCGAAGCTTCTCGAGAACCCGGATGCTCTCTTTCTCGTTCCCGTCGAATACTACACGGTTGATTGGTATTCTTTTGCCAACTCACGTCTTACCAGCCGTAGCTTGGGCTTAAGGGCGTTCTACATTGATTCAACTTCACTCAAGTTCCAAAATGGGGCGGATTACTATTTACAACGGGTAATCAATGAAACATTGGCTCCCAAGGACCGAGTTTTGCTAGCGATGGCTTATCGTACTCTAAAACACTCCTTTGCCGATGCCGCCCAAATAAAGGCTATCAACGCCGAATTGGCGGCGCACCGTTTGACTGAAAAGAAGTTATCGCTGTCGCTAGATATCTCACCTCGTTCGGGTTGGGAGTCAAGTCTCATTCCATATCTTGATGATGTGCCCTTCCCGTTTATAGGACAAGGGGGACAGCACGTTCTCAAAACACTTTGGGCCCTGAAGCGAAGTGTCAGCGACGAAGATCGTGTGGTTCTCCTGGAAGAACCCGAAAACCATTTATCGTTTTCTGCGATGAACAAGCTAATCAGTCAGGTGCAACAACAACTACCAGGACGACAACTGATAGCTACAACTCATAGTCCATACATTTTAAACAAGTTGGGGATTGAACACTTACTCCTCTTGGCCAATGGCCGGCCTACAAAAATTGCGAACTTATCAAAAAGCACGCGAGAATACTTTAAAAAGCTTCCAGGATACGATACTTTGAGAATTATCTTGGCCAAGAAAGCGATTCTGGTCGAGGGGCCCTCGGATGAATTGATTGTCCAAAAGGCCTACAAGATAAAATATGGGAAATTGCCGATTCAGGATGAAATCGACGTGATGAGTGTTCGTGGTTTATCTTTTAAACGATTCCTGGACATCGCTGTTGCGCTACAGTTAGATGTGGTCGTCGTGACCGATAATGACGCAAATTCCGCACGCGTCGCAAGGAACTACGCCGATTACACAAAGCACAGCAATATTAGAATTTGTTATAGCTCCGACGATGCCCTTCATACGTTGGAGCGTCACATGGCCGAAGTGAACCCTCTAGCCACCCTTAATTCTGTATTTGGAACGAAACTGACTTCGAAGATCGACATGGCCGACCATATGATTAATCACAAGACGGACTGCGCCATGAAGATTTTCGACACAGATAAAGAGATTGTTTTTCCGGGGTACATCAACGATGCCATCGAATAACCAATGTATTATCGCTGCCGCTGGGTCCGGGAAGACCAAGCAGGTCGTCAACTTGGCTCTCGAGTTTGCCTCCGCAAGTAGTAAGCGTGTGCTAATTACAACTTACACCAACCAGAATATCGATCAGATTAATCGGTACCTGCGAGAAGAGGGTGTAAGACCTCCAAACATCACAGTGTTGTCGTGGTTTAGGTTTGTTCTTCGGGAGGGCATTCGCCCCTACCAAGCATCGGTTACATCCTTGAACCGTGTGGAGTCGGTCAGCGTCGGGAAACTTCCACGAATTCGATACATTTCCCAAAAGGAGGCTGATCGGTACTACTTTAATTCTTCAAGACCACCCAACATCCATTCGGAGTTCCTGAGCGATTTTGCTGTGTATGCTAACGAAAAGTCGCAGGGGAAGGTGATAAGCCGACTGGAGCAGATCTATCACACTATTTTGGTTGACGAGGTGCAAGACTTAGGCGGCTGGGATCTCGAACTATTGGACCTTTTAATGCGGTCTTCAATTCGAGTCATATTGGTTGGTGATCCGCGTCAGAGCATCTTGAACACCAATCGCAACCTAAAGAATAAGCAGTACCGCGGTGAAAACATTGCTCGTTGGTTTAAAAGACAGGAAAAGAAAGGGTTGTGTCAAGTCACAGAGATGAATATTTGCAGGAGAAGCAATCAGGAAATTTGTGACTTTTCCGACAGATTGTTTCCGGACCTTCCTCGGACAACCTCAGTAAGCAATGAACAGACCGGACACGATGGGTTTTTTTGTATCAAACGCGGTGATGTGCCGGAGTATATTCGTAGGTATAGCCCCGTTGTGTTGCGCCATAACGTCTTGATGAACGTTATGGGGTTAAATGCCATGAACATCGGAGTTGCTAAAGGGTTAACTTTTGATCGCGTACTCATATTTCCGACAACGACGATGAAAAAGTACCTTATGTCCGGGGATCTTGCTGATCTCAAAGATCCTAAGAGGCTCTATGTCGCAGTGACCCGAGCTAGGCACAGCGTGGCATTTGTTATATGACGGGCTTTCTGAGAGCTTTAGGGTGCGATCCGGCGACTAGTATCACGATGATGGATGACATGTTCGGCGTCTCGAATGCATATTGCGGTGGGGCTGTTTTAGCTAATAGGGCTGTCGGCTCAAGTTTCTCAATCGTTCTACCGTAACCGTAATGTGTTTTTTCGATTGCAATGACGTGTATGACCAATATTTCATCTTCTGCCAAATTTCCAAAACCAATCGCGGGGTCGTCTACTCTTGGACCTCTTGGAAGCGGAGTTCGAATTGGAAATGATTCGTGAACGGGTTGATGCTGGCATGGACCGGTTTGCTCTTTTTGTCAGCCCGCTCCCGGAAAAAGAACTCTCTTCGATAGAGTGTGGAACCACATGGAGTGTAAAAATCCATGGATTATCAGAGAAGAAGTGCTCAACTGCCGCAGTGATGAAGCCTCTCACATTGCGTATCATACTCATTGACTAATGGTTTTGTCGAAGGTGGGCTATTATTAATGTTATTATCTACCATGGCGGACTCTAAACACTCTGGTTAGTCCCGGCTATGCTAACGTGTGTAGGACCGAATACTGTTGGGATGCTACATGTTTGGTGAATCAGGGGAATTTTAGCCTATTGCGCCGAGGTGTTGAGCGGGAGGGTTACCGATGATCGTAAATGGGAGCAACTTAAAAAAATGCCAGATGGATTATAGCAAGGCCCTCCAGGACAGCATGGTTATAAACGATTTGATTCCTTATCTTAGGCACGCGGTTATTGTTGACACCAACATTATCCTCCAGAATCTTGTATGGATGGCCAAACACGATAAAGACACTCCATTGGTGCAACTGGCCAAGTCACATAAGGTCGTCGTATGGTTTCCTTACTCCGGCATAGCGGAAGTTGACGAACACATTGGAGATGTTGCTAAAGGTGATCCTAACATCGAAAATAGGATGATCGAGTTATGGACTGAGATTAGTCGTCTTCTGCATGTTGTCCCTGACATGGATATGCCAGCCCCTGAGCATTTGGAGTCACAACTTAAAAAACGGGATCCCGACGACATCCCGTTTTTGCAAACATTTTTTAATCTCCGACCGGACTATCTCGTGTCTCAGGATAAAGATCTTACATCGTTAAACATAACAGCAGGCGACCCAATTCAATTGTGGATGGATTTAAGGGACTACCATACCGGACAATCAATCCGTGTGAGCTTGGAAATGATGGGGATGGCATTCGGATTGGGGGTTACGGGCACCGCGTACGGTCTATTTCAGGCGGTCAAGGGGTTGGTTAACTTGATTCGAAGGGCCCCAATTTGGCTTAAAGTCATATTGGGTATGTGTCTAATTATAGTGTTTGCGATTCCCAAGAGTCGCGCATGGATCTTGCGTCAAGCAGAGGCTGCTAAGACGGCAACACACACAGTGTATCAGAACAACAAGGCCCCAATTGCCGACGCAATACAAACGTTTATTCATTACCTAGAAGACGCGAGATCTATGGAACAAAGAGGCCGGGTTCAACTAGACTCTAGGCAGCTAGTTGCACATCAAGTCACGCGATCCGCTAAAGACCATGCCCTCCATGTGCTCATGCGGAGTGAAGAGCCTTTGTCACATGATAAGCTTTGCCGAAGAATCCAACAATCGGGATACCATACGCGCAACGAACGCTTCGCGGCCTATCTTAACCGGGTTTTGAAGGATGACCCCCGATTTCATCGTCTTTCTGATGGAAGATGGACCCTGGAAGACATCGAATCGACCGTATGAAATCCGACGTGCCTACAGTGTCATCCACATTGTCGCATACCTGCACGCAAATAGATTATGTGACAGCGTTCCTCATGGATAACGCAACCCCGTTTCTAAACACGTAGAATCGTCTAGAAGAGTTTGATGTCCAATTTAAATTTAGGCAGGTGCACTTAAGGTGATTAACAAATTTGAAATGAAGACTACCATATTGGAACTTTCCAATGAGCGGCCGATATTCCATTCTGAAGCTGATTTTCAACATGGGTTAGCATGGGCCATTCATCGAAGGAATCCCCAGGCCCGTGTTCGACTAGAATACAATAAGGTATCGCTAAATAATAGGACGACGCATATAGACATTTTTTTGGCCGATAGTCGCACAGCCATTGAGCTTAAATATAAGACGGATTTGATATCACCATTTAATTATGACGGGGAAACTTATTCACTCAAAGACCATAGTGCACAAGACACTGGCCGGTACGATTTTTGCCGAGATTTAGAACGTCTTGAAAACATGGTTGACTTAGGAGTGGCAGCACATGGTTATGCTGTATTTCTTAGTAATGAGCCCCAATACTGGAAAGAAGGTCGAAAACTAGCACCGTGCGACCAATCTTTTAGGCTTCATCAGGGCCGAAGATTGGAAGGGCGATTGGATTGGCAACATGGAACATCCGAGGGAACCAAGAGAAAGCGTACATGCGCAGTAACGCTAAAACGGTCGTATGTACTAGACTGGGTTTCATACCACACGTTCGATGCAATTAGAAATGGTAAATTCCAATATTTGATGGTTGAAGTCTGAATTTGCGGTAGGAAACATGATTTTTTGGTTTGGGCTGGGGTATTATGAAACCCCCGTTATGGTGCGACCGGAATGGTATACATGGTGTGAGTCGTACTAAGCCCCGCTAGAACCCGGGAACTTGCTCTTTGGAAAGTAGCGAGAGAAAGGTTCTCGGGGTTCCTTATTCGCTTACATCGGCCCCCGCAGACTTGACCCATCTTTTTACTTATAGGAGGTGGACGACGCCGTGTTCAAGTCTCAGACGATAGGCAATGAGGGTGAGCATGAGACGCAGTGTCTTAGCAGATAGGCCACCACGATCAGGAGTGGGTCATCATCAATACAACGGTGTATGGTGATGGACCGAGAAGGGCATGGCGGTCGTTGCTCGAAACCCCAGCCACGAAGAGCCTGCACCGGCGTCACTGGGACGTTTCGCGTCGTAACCGTGAACATGACTACCTCCCCAGTCGGCCCAATTGAACCAGCTATCACCGGGCCACATGTTTTTTCGCACGACGGGCCGATCCCTCCGGGACCAGACGGCTCCCTTGGAGGTGTCCCAATGAGTGCCCTACGCGATATCGGATTACTGTTGGGGCGCTATGGCCGTCAAGTCCTCCGAAATCCGGTTTGGTTGATCGCACTGCTCACGACTCCCGATTCTGTATTTGGTCTTGTTTACCCCGCTCTTGTGGCATCTGTCGCAAACCCACGTGCTCCCGTCGGGGACGGCGCTCGACCTGTTTTTGCCGGCCTCCTTTTCTTTGGTGGCCTTTGGATTGTTCCCGCCTGCCGTTCCGCACCGAGCCGGCACCGATCGACGGCCTATATCCCGAATCTCTGGACTGCAAGGTGGTGAAACGAATAGCGGAGCATGCGCGAGAAAATCGCTTAATGGGGAGGGATGCGACAAAAGCGATGCGGCTCTTGTGGGTCGTTTCACTCCCTCACGGAAGCCTGCAAGGCGCGGCTCATCCTGGATTCTCCAACTACTCTCTCCGTTGTGTTAAATTTGAAAAACGATCATTTAACTCGATTTTGTCATCACGGCGGACCGCGTAGAGAAACTCCCACGAGTTTGTGTTGTGGTTAAATTGAAAGTGGGCCTCCGACCACATTTCGGTTTCGTAACGCATGGCAAATTCCTCAGCATCATGAGCCAGTGAGTCAAGTGCGTTAAAGCCTTGATGAAACGACTTAGTCGTTCGACCCATTACGTGCCCGTGAACAGTCCACTCTTGTGTAGGTATGGTAATTGAAATCAACCCTCGGCCCTTGGTAGCGTTCCTATGACGACGTCGCCTCTGCAGCGTTTGGGAGGCCTTCCGCGACGCAACATCTGCAAGGTTACGTCCCACTTGGTCTAAAAAACCCTTTGCCATCGTTTTGATGGACCAGCCGCCAACGATAATGATCCCTCCCAATAGGAGGTCTGCTGTCAGTGACTTTTGAACTTGAGGTTGCGAGTCCACTCGGTCACTCACTGAGGTGATATCGCGAACGATGTCTTCCGGAACGACGTGGGGATTGTACGTGAAAACGTATCTGGGTGGCGCAACGGGGACGTCTTCGGTTTCGTCTCGGCCAACAGCAGCCGACGATGACCTTTCAGTTAAGAGCAGGTAAGCATCGGCTGGCAAGGGAGCAATGTCGGCATACAACACGTAATGGTCGTCAGTGTTTCTCACTACAGTCGCGTTGGAAACTCGGCCAACTGGCGGCAGGGTTGGGTCGTGATCGACATTTAGCCAAAGCCCACTGTCGTTGATACAGTCCGCATAGCTTTCTAAGCCACTCCTCGAAATACTGTCCCCTTGCAAGTCGCGGTGCGTGGATGAGATTATATTTCTGATTGCAGTTACTTCGTATCGGGCCTTCCAGAAGGCCTTAATCTTTGACGAACTAATTGTGCTAACAGCTTGAGCCATGTTTCACCTCGAATGTTGACGAATAGACGAGGGTTCGGCAAATACCGCGGAAATCCTTCTGGACCGTGAACAGAGAACAACTTATGCCGCAGGGTTCATCGCGTCAAGTGTCGAACAGTGGAAACTAAATGAATCAGCGAGCAGGTGAGACATGAAACAGCTATTGGGGAAGCTCGTAGAATGGTGCGAGGAGTTGGTCGTGATAATACGAACGGGGGCGTTCGTGCAGTAAGTAGTGCAGTATTCTGGCCTGCAGCGAGGTTATTCCCATGATTCCAATACAGCTTTCCAGTGGATTGCCAATTTTTTCGACGCACCTGGGGAGTACGTTTTCCCATACCTGGTGCGTTCCATGTCGTCGGAACCCCAGCTTTTGACTCTGTCTTCCCGCATTACCCCAGGGACCACCTTACGGCGTCAGGGGACAAGATCTGCTATCACTGGAAATGAAACGCTATAACCCCCGAGCCGCATGGCCTGACTCGGTTTCTTTGTGTACGACGGACTTTACGGAGGGATCGTTACCGCACGCCACGTCTGTTCGACCCGAAAAGCTGTATACCGGGAACCAAACGGTGGTCCTTTCACGTGCGGGACATGCGATCGACGATGTTCCGGAGACGATTTATCGTCGGGTATTCGCGATATTTCAGGCACGGGACACCCGGTGTCACGAGATGAAAGGAGTTATCTAAGCCGGGGCCAACCCGACGAAACGGCCGAAAAGGCTTGGGGTATTGTTTCCCAGCGACCTCGGGATGTTGTTTGGTAGTGTGAGCGACCCATGGCATCCGTCACCATGGCGTCACCACGAAGCCATAGAAAGGGTGTTTTGGGAGCGACAGCGTAGATGCTACGTAACTTCGAATCCGTTGATATACAAAGATTGTAGCGCATCGGGGAGACACCTTAGACCCCGAAGTGCGGGCCTTCTAATCCCGGCGTCGCAGGTTCGAATCCTGCCGGGGACACCATCATAAAACCCTTTCACCGCAAGCGATTGCGGGTTTTTTATTTCCCAAATAAACTTCACATTTTCTCCGGCGTCACCATGAGGCGTCACCACGAGAGGTGGGAGCGGAAAGACATGGACAACCATTATGGGCCCGGAGCGACAATTTTCCGCGTTGTCTCTCACCGTTTACCCGGGGACGCTACGATATGGAGACCCGCTTGTTCGCCTTAAATTTAACGGAGCGCATCACGGGAGGATTTTCGAAAAAGATTTCGATCGGTTCTTGCCACGCGTGCAGTCTGCTAAGCACCTTCTTTATTGTGGAGAGCGTCGTAGTTTTAAGAGCGAGGCGAACATGGTTAACGTCGAGTTGATGCCTGACTTCCGTCTCGACAACGAGGAACTCTTCGGGCGATTCCCGTCGGGGAAAGTCTTCCTCGTCGGAAATCTTAGCTTTACCCCACAGTGCGGAATATTTTACCAAGCGGACACTAGACCGTGCCGGCTCACAAAAGGTCGTAATGGATTATGGCGATAGAAAGCACTTTCTTCGGGGCGGAGAGAGTGGAGCGAGGAAGTTCCGGGCACACCAAAACCGATTTGACCGACCAACCCCAGCGGCACGCCCGCTGTCGTCAGCACCAAGGCACTATGCAATAACTATCCGTGATCCGGGCCGGGGCCAATCGGCCCCGCCCCCGTGGTGGCCGCGTGATGCGTGAAATTGAAGTAGGTGGTATCTTGAGCGCGACCAGGACAATGCCGTCCGTCGCGGCCCGTTCCCACGTGGCCGCCAGATGGGGCGCTAGGAGTTTGGCCAGTGTCACCTTCGGATTATCGAAGAAGCGGTAGCCCGCTTTGAGGCCCGCCCAATCGCTCTGATAGACGCTCGACAACGAAAGATCGGGATGCGCCGCCAAATCACTGGAGAGCCGCAAGGCCGCGCGGTCAACCGCGCGGCCCCCAAGGAGGCCAGGCCCAGTTCACGGAATACCCACGGATGTATCGATTGGCCGGATTGATGCGTCGTTGTGACCATATCTCAGGTATTCGGCACGCCCTCGCAAATTCCTTGCCCGGGGACCCGGTGGGCAAAATTTTGTTGTGGACGAGAATGCTTGCCCCCGAAGGATACCGGCGCAAAAATTTGGCGCCTAAATCCCTAAAACTTATGGGTAAAGCTAAGGTCGGAAATAGGGGCGCATGCAGTCTCGAGCAGCTGTTCAAAACGGCATGGGGAAAAAGCGGGACAGCGAACTCAAGGAAAACGTCTATTTCGCCCCGATTACGTGACGCGAGTGGGCCAGAGACAACAATTGGCTGACCGAATGGAATGCTTTTGTGAGCCCGCTATTCGAGGCAGTAACGAAGTTCTCGCCAGCCCGCAGCGTAGCGGCAACAGTGCGCTCTTCCGGTAGCCAAGTGGATGTTTAACGCTGAACCAGACCATAGGGAAGTTTCCGGAGAGTCCGCGCCTGCGGGTGAATCAATGTTGTCCGTGTTGAGACCATCGCAAGAGATAACGGTGTAGGAGGTCTTGCTAAGATACAGGGCAGGAAGAAAGTGGCCCAAGGCTAGCCATGGGGGTTCTCTTTGACGTTGGGAATGGGCGCGCTGCCGGGTGTTTTTGAATGATTTTGGGTCCCGGCCGCAGGATTATGCGACAGTTTTCCCGAAAACTCGTCATCGATCAATACAGTTGTGGATGAAGAACTGGAGCAAATCTGCGTGACAAATCAGAGAATCCGGTATCGCAACAGTCAGCACCTTTTGACCAATGGGAGAACGAATAGCGACACCGTGCAAAATTACAAACGCTTCTTGTCGCGGAAATGGGGAGTTTAACATGAACATGGGTCCTTTGAACGAAGGTATCGCCATCGCTTTAGGTAATATGGTGGATGATGCGTCTGGCACGCTGCGATACCCCAGCCATAGTGATCTCGACGGTCTCACAAAACGAGCAGAATTGTGGTTGGCGGATCCTAAATCCCAAAATCAGGTTGTGGGAAAGCGGAAGAGAATTCAAGCCGTACTGCGGTATGCCATAGATAACGCTCCAGAGCGCGGTCGCCGGCTAGTCTACCTTCTCCTTGCGTCAGTGCGTGCTAATGGCGGGTTCCGTGTGGACTCTACCAATTTTGTCGGACGTGAGGTGATCGTTAACCTAGCCCAGTTGTTCCGCACCGAGGGCTACGTATTATCTACGGATGGTGAAATCTATCCACTGGTGTTGGACGGACTCCCCGATAAAGATGTCACCGAAGTGTTGCGATCATACGTACGGCGTGCACAGCGGGGAGCAGAAGACGCCGGTTTGCTGCTAGGGACGGCTAAAGACCTGATGGAATCTGTAGCACGCCATGTGTTATTCATTAAAACCGGGCAAACACAATTTCGGCAGGACTTTCCGACATTGCTGGGGCAAGCCTTCATCCAATTGGACATGAAGACCCCACACCATAAAAAAGTCCCGAATGACCCAGTCATGGCTGATTACGAACGATCTCTATACGACATGGCCATAACTTTGAACCGGCTAAGGAACAAGGAAGGGACGGGACACGGGAGACTTTTTTTGCCGTCGGTCGGAGATACGGTAGCTCGAAACGCAATTCAATCTATGGGCGTCATCAGCGGCTACATGTTAGACCGCTTGTAACAGTGTCAACTTATCGGCATGGGATCTTGCCATCGTATCTTAGGGTGCGGCGCAGCCTCCAGCTCCTATCGAATTTGAATTGGAACGGAGAATATAATGATGGGTACAACAAGTGATAATGCCTTTCGCGAGCCGTTTGTTGGGCACCTGCCAGACTACCTTGACGAGTGTCGAGACAGTGGCATTGGACCGGCAAGTGAATTCCGGTATTGTCAATTCCTTGCTAAGCGGTGGAATGTATTACTGGACAGCCCCGAGTTCAACGATGAAGGGTTATTGCAGAAGTTCTTTGAACGGCATCCCGGATTGTTGCCGGGGGGAACTGATGTGGACGGTGGCTCTGGGCACGGTCCTTTTCCCATAGCAGTTATAAGCAAGCCCAAGCTGTCGGGCATGAGTGACCGGGAGCCAGACTTCATGTGGATTGCTACAGACAGTGAGAGGCTTTACCCGATCTGATCGATAGAGATGGCTCAGGACTTGCGTGGGGAGATCACCGCCGACAACGGCAGGAATGTGCGCGAGGAGACGACAAATTATATTGGATACCATTGGATGGAATGCTACATCGTGAAGGATGGGTTGTGTGTCGCTAGAGTGCGCCATCAGGTGATTGTTTCATGATTCATCAAGGTTGGGTGACCTGCGATGCACACAAACGAATGACTGTGCGGTTGACCCCCGACCAATTTGGACAGCGCGGCTGTTAGAGCAAGCCGACGCGGGGGAGCCCAGGCGGTAGAGATGCTGGCGAATTGTGCGTCAAAAGGTCTATCGCGGGTTGAATCGGCTCTAACAACCTAGAGCGAGGACGGAGCGAATGAGAGGGAAAGGAAGCCAGGGAAGGAGAAACGTCTATGGAGAGTAATTGGAATCTGTTCAGAGTGCTTCCCAATATCGAGGTTCCGCTTACATTCGAAAGCTTGTCTAATCAGATTGCCGTGGTTCCGTATGGGGATGCGCGAGCTAGTGGAATCCGTGCCCGTTCAGTGGGGTCAAATAAATTGTGGAGTGGGTTTCAGGATATATACGGACACCAACAAGAGCCTTCTGGATTGATCTATCGCGAGGAACTAGAGCAAATCCCCAAGGCGGAGGAAGCCATTACTGCGTTTCGTAATATCGTGGCCTTGGTTTCAACGCTGCCTGCATGGGCTTACATTGCGGACTACTCACAAAGCGGCCCCCCGCCCAATCCACAGTGGGCCGATGCATGGTCGCTCTATCCAGTGGAGGTGAGCGCTATAGACACGTTAATCACGACCACGCCCGCGGTGAATGTTGGTGCGGGTTCCAAGACGCCGTTTGTGGGCATGCCGAATCCATTGATACCGTTGTACAGGGATCCATATGGTATTGATTGGCCGCTCTTTGCCCTGCTATTGCATGCGTGGGATGACTATTATCTTCGGCGGCGCATTACCTATCATCATCAGCTGTTTCGTGCATTAGAAATTGCCATGCATGCGTTAGCGTTGCCGACCTATAATTTAACCAGCCTCTACGATGTCGGCCTTTCATTATCGATTTGGGTGAGTGCATTCGAGGTATTGCTACATCCGGGGGGGCGAAATGGGAAAGTGAACGAAAAGCGGGTGCTAGCCCATCTGGAAAGATTTGCGTTAGTTAAGCCTGACAAAAGATTGCTACATAAGCGCTACATCATTGAAGTTCACCAAAAACGCTCCAGGGTGGCTTGGTTGAGTCGGGTCTACCATCAACTCTATTCAGCCCGTAATGCGTATCTCCATGGCAACCCGGTATTGACCAAGCATTGGCGGTACGACAGTCACCGCGAGTCAAGGCCCATTGGGAATCTTGCTCCTGTGGTGTTTCGGACTGCGTTGCGACTACAGCTCGGCTGGCACTTATCAAACAGCGTTTGTCAGGTTATGGAGAGTCGTTATAGTAAGGATTTTGTTGACTTCGTCAAGCACTGCGATCAACTTTATGAAGACGCCATGGTTGATGCAATGTAGCTGAATATGAATAGCGTGGTCTGATTCATAAACGAAAGGCCACTAAACGCTTGGGGCGAAGACGGTTTCCCGGGAATGGGCCGAGCGGAATGGGAATCTTGACTTGTTAAAAGCCAGCTATAGGCTCCCTCACGGGTTCGAAATGGGGAATCGTTAGGGCGCTTAACGGGGGTTTTTGCTCAGTAGTGCTAGCTCCCGGCACTCACTTTTGGCCGGCCACTGTCGACTATTTCCGAGGAGTGATCCACAAGAAGTCCCGATACGGGTTGCGACCGAACACTCGGGCGGTCAATTATAAAGTCCCGATAATAGAAATGTATAAACTCTACATAATCCATAATAGATAGGCAATTCTCGTATATAACAGATGCGATAACATTGACCAGATACATCTATTCGGTAATAATGTCGATATCTGGAATGAAAGTGTGAATGGCCTATGGAAAATGATGTACAAGCGAGCCCCGACGAGATTCGTCGCCTGCGTGCTCGATTAGGCCTGAGTCAGACCGAGCTCGCCGAAAGGCTGGGGGTGTCATTTGCCACGGTGAGCCGATGGGAAAATGGACATACCAAACCCTATCGATGGCTCTGGGATCGCTTGCGTACATTAGATCCGGCAAGCGATAGTCCGTCGGCGACTTCGGCTGCTGCTCACCTCAAATCACCCGTTGCCTTAACAGGTGCACAGGGTCGTACCCGACTCGACTTTTTGGCGAATCCGGAAGTCGTACGAGCGGCCATGGAAGCGGAGTGGTTGGCCTATGGCTATTTAGTGAATCCGACCTTTGCTACGGAGACTTCTCTTATTGATCCGTTACCTCATCAGCGGATGGCGGTGTATGACGTCATGTTGCCGCAGCCCCGATTGCGGTTTTTGCTGGCCGATGATGCCGGCGCGGGGAAAACCATCATGACGGGGCTCTATATTCGAGAAATGCTGGCACGCCGCCGCCTCCGTCGCATCTTAATTGTGCCGCCTGCGGGCCTGGTGGGTAATTGGCAACAGGAACTCCACACGTTATTCCGCTTGTCCTTTCGCATCGTCAATGGTGCCGATGCTCGGCAAGGGAACCCCTTTATCGGTGCCGAGAGCGATCAAATTATTGTCAGCATCGATACCCTGACTGGGGACTCCATGCGCGCTCGCCTGGCCGATCCTGAGGTGGTTCCCTATGATTTGGTCGTCTTTGATGAAGCGCACAAACTCGCGGCCGATCAGGAGCCTGATGGGGGTATTCGTCGCACCCGACGATATCGGTTGGCCGAAGCGTTGGCAGGGGCAGTGGCCGATGCCGAAGAGTCTTTAGGCTGGTTCGCGCGTCACGTGTTGCTTTTGACGGCGACGCCACATATGGGCAAATCGTATCCATATTTTGCCCTCTGGCATCTGTTGGAGCCGGAGGCACTGTCCACTCCCGAGACCTTAGATCGGTATTCGGCTGATGCCCGGATCCGGCACTATATCCGCCGCACCAAAGAAGAAATGGTGACATTTGACGGCACGCGACTGTATCCGACCCGCAAATCGGACACCATCTCCTACTCGCTGTCTCCACTGGAGCAAACATTGTATGATCGGACCACCGATTATATCCGCGAATCGTACAACCGTGCGGCGATGTTGAATCGGTCCGCGGCTCGCCTGGCCATGAGTGTGTTTCAACGGCGGCTGGCTAGTTCTGCGTATGCGTTAGCCCAATCGTTGAGTCGACGATTGGCCAAACTGGATGCTTACATCGGGCAGGTTGAAGCCCGTCAGCTGGATCTCGGAGATGAGCAACGACGGCAGCGACAGTGGGACGACGCGGATCCCTTCGAAACCACCACCGGCGATGAAGAGATGGGGGACGGAGAGCGCGAGGGTCACGAAGCGGCTGAGGATCAGGCGGTCTCCGCGCTGCTGGCGTCGTCGTTGCCCGAACTCCGTCGAGAACGCGCCGAAGTGCAAGGTCTCATCGAGCTTGCGCAACAAGTCCTCACCGGAGAAGATGAGGCGAAATTTCGCCGCTTACGCGAACTGGTCCGCGATGCGCGATTTCAGGGAGAAAAGCTGCTTATCTTTACGGAACATCGCGATACCCTCCGCTACCTGATTGACCGCCTCGAGGGTTTGGGCTTCGCGGGGCGATTGGCTCAGATTCATGGCGGCATGCCCTATCAGGAGCGCGAGGAGCAGGTGCGTCGGTTTCGTCTACCCGCAAGCGAGGGCGGTGCCGACATCTGCATTGCCACCGATGCCGCAGGCGAGGGGATTAATCTCCAGTTTTGTTGGGTCATGGTGAATTATGATATTCCCTGGAATCCGGCCCGACTGGAACAACGGATGGGACGTATCCATCGTTACAAGCAGGCCCACGATCCCGTGCTGATTTTTAACCTTGTCGCCGACAAGACCCGGGAGGGCCGCGTGTTGAAAACCCTTCTTGATAAATTGGAGACGATTCGCAAGGAACTCCGGTCGGACAAGGTTTTTGATGTCATCGGGCGACAATTGGCCGGACTGTCCCTGCGAGATTTGCTGTTTGATTCCGTGGACGACGCGGCCATCGATCGAGAGCTCGAAGAACGGGTGAATGTGGCGCGCGTGGCCGAAACCGTACAGGCGTTGGATGCGGTGCTGCCACCGGCAGGCGATGTGCTGGCCCATCTCCCGCAGGAACAAGAACGACTCCGTCGGGACGCCTATCATCGCCTACTGCCGGGGTACGTGCGCCACTTCCTGGAGTATGCCGCGCCGCTTCTGGGTATGGGGTGGGAGGGAAACCTTGACACCGTCTTTTCATTGAAACCGCTAACGAGCGGTAGCCTGGATGTTCTCTGGCCTCTCATGGAGCGATATCCGGGGGACTGTCGTAACCGGTGGACGTTGACGAAGCCCGAACCAGGCCTAAACGCCATCTTTTTGCATCCTGGGGAACCCATATTCGATGCGATGCGCGCCTGGGTGACGGGAAAGTATGGTGAGTCTGCCCTTCGGGGCGCGGTCTTTGTCGATCCGGAGGTCCATGAAGCCTATCTCTTTCACCTCGCCTTGGCCCAAGTCGTGGAAGAGGATGCCGACGGCGGGGCACCTCGAGTGGTCGAGACCCGGTTACTGGGACTACGCCAATGGCCCGACGGACGGATGGAGGAAGTGCCCGCCGAGCATGTCCTCGTGCTGCAACCCGGGGAGCGTCTGCCTCCAGAATGGGTGTCCTTGGCCGCGCGCGGCGATGCCGCCCGAGAACAGGCATCGCAACATCTGGAGCAGTGGATGGAAACGTCGTGGCTGGAACCGCTCCAAATGCAAACGCGCCATCGGTCGACGGAGGAGTGGCACGAGGTCGAAACCGGATATCAGGCGCTCGAGGCAGAGCTGGCCATTCACCGCGGGCAATTGACCAAGCGGATACGGGAAGGGGAGCTGACGCTGCAGGGGCGTTTGACGATGATCAAACGGCGCCAGGCGACCTTGGATCAGGATAAGGCGCAAGCGGAAACCCGCGTTCTTCAGACGGCCGAGCGGTTGCGCCTTCGGCCTCTCGAGTTTCTGGGACATGCCTTGGTGGTTCCGTCTCAGGATCCCGCGGTGCGGGAGCAATACTCGGCAGAGGTGGAGCAGATCGCGATGGCCGTCAGTCAAAGCGTGCTCGAAAACGAAGGCTTTACGGTCGTCGATGTGTCGACGGCCGCGAAAGCGCAAGCCGCAGGGCTCAGTGCCTGGCCGGGTTTTGATCTCTGGGCGCACCATCCTGATGGGCGGGAACGCTTGGTGGAAGTCAAAGGGCGGGCTGCACGGGGCGAAGTGCTGGTGTCCGACAACGAGTGGGCGAAGGCCTGTAACCAGCGCGATACCTATTGGCTCTATGTCGTCTGGGACTGTGCCAGTGCCCATCCGTACGCGCTGGCCGTCGCCGATCCCTTTGGCTCGCTATTAGCCAAGACGCGGGGCGGCGTGGCGGTGCCAGCGGGGGAAATTCTTCGGGCGGCCCAAGAGAGCCGTGAACGGCACGGAAAGGCGTGATAAGCCGATGAATGACGACAAACGACTGATTGAAATGGCGTTTCCCTTAAAGCAAGCCTCGTTGGACTCCGTCCATGAGAAGAATGTGCGACATGGTCACATTTCGACACTCCATATCTGGCCCGCGCGCAGACCCCTGGCGGCGGCTCGAGCCGCCCTCTTGGCGACGCTGTTGCCGGATCCAGGCACACCCGAGGCGCGTCGGGAACTGGTGGAACGCATCGGCGGGAAAGTGCTTCAAACGATCGAAAAGACCGGGAGTACGGCGTCGGCCGAGGTGAAAGAGGAAACGGCAGGGGGCGTGCTCCATTGGGGCCGCGAATCGAGTCCCGACATGGCGTGGTTTCGCGACCAAATCCGTGCCGCCTATGGGGGCCGCGCTCCGAAGGTGTTGGATCCTTTTGCCGGGGGCGGAGCGATTCCTTTGGAAGCCATGCGTTTGGGATGTGATGTCACCGCGGTGGATATTAATCCGGTGGCGTGGTTCATTCTCAAATGCACGCTCGAATATCCCCAAAAGCTTGCCGGACAGGCCCGTCCACTCCCGGACTTCACGTTGCAGTCGCCAGAATTCATGTCCGCGTTCTTACATAAGCCCAAGGCGAAACCGGGGAAAGCAAAGCGGACCCAAGCCGATGGCGCACAACTCGAATTTCTGGATGCGCCCGAAGCTGACTTGGCCTGGCATGTCCGTGCATGGGGTCAGTGGGTATTAGACCATGCCAAGGAAGAGTTGGACCGGTTTTATCCCGTCATCGACGGGAAACCCACCGTGGCGTATCTTTGGGCGCGGACGGTGACCTGTAAAAATTGCCGTGCTACAGTCCCTCTCCTCAAGACACGATGGCTCGCCAAGAAAGATAAAAAGCGGGTTCTGCTGTCGATGGAACCGAACAAGGACCATTCGGCGGTTGTTTTCGGGATTGACCGGCAGGTGCCGATGGCCGGTGGTAATGCGGCGCAGAAACGTGAACAGGATAAGCAAATAGGCAAGGGGACGATGTCCCGGTCAGGGGCGACTTGCCCGCTCTGTCAGACCATCATGACCATGGAGGACATTCGTTTAGAAGGCCGGGCTGGGCGTCTCGGAAGTATCATGACTGCCGTGGTAGTAGACGGCGGACAGGGTAAAGAGTATCGCTTGCCGACCGCGGAGGAAGTCGACATTGCGGACGCGGCTGCGACGGAATTAGACCGGGTCTATGCCGAGATTCCGTTTGGATTGCCTGACGAACCGACACCCAAGGGAGGCTCCGGAGCTAGTCGAGCATTTTCCGTTTATGGATATGGTTTTGACCGATGGTCTAAGCTGTTTACACCAAGGCAATTATTGGCGGTTGGTGTACTGCTCCAATGGATGCGAGCTGGCCATTCTGACATGATTGATATGTACGCTTCGGATTGGACGGAAGCGCTGTTTGCTTCCCTGGTATTGTCTCTCGAGAGATATTTGGATTTTGAAAACATGGGGGTGCAGTGGAAGTTAGATGCATCTACCATAAACCATTCATTTGTTCGATTTGCGTTGCCTTTATCGTGGGACTTTGCAGAAGGTAATCCGTTGGGTACGTCCGCAGGTAGTTATTCCATATGTCTGGAGAGAATAGCTACTGCGATTGATACGTTTGGCGGATGGCAATTGGGGGACATCCAGCCCACCGTCTTGAATAACTCGGCCAGTAGATTGACAGGCGACGGAATGGACGTTGTCATAACCGATCCGCCATATTATGATGCCATCCCATATTCCGACTTAATGGACTTTTTTTATGTTTGGTTGCGAAGGATATTATCGGGAATAATTGGCGAAGGCGAAAACTTCATGGGCACGCTATCTCCGAAGTGGGACCACATGGCACGGGACGGTGAGCTCATCGACGATTCCAGTCGATTTGGAGGAGACAGAGAGGAGTCGAAACGAGCATATGAGGATGGGATGTTTCGGGCTTTCCAGCGATGCCGGGATGTCCTAAAACCCGACGGCCGCATGGTCGTAGTCTTTGCTCATAAGCACCCTGATGCATGGGAAACATTGGTGTCGGCCCTTATTCGTGCCGGATTTGTGGTAGATGCGAGCTGGCCTATTCAAACGGAGCAGGCGTCTCGAATGCGCGCCCTATCCTCCGCGGCGTTATCTTCGTCAGTCTGGTTGGTCTGCAAAAAGCGCGACGCTGCGGTGCGCCCGGGTTGGGACACCACCGTACTGGAAGCCATGCAACAACGGTTGTCCGAACGTCTCCATGACTATTGGGATGCTGGGATTCGGGGCCCGGACTTTGTTTGGGCCGCCACTGGCCCAGCGCTCGAGGCATATTCTCAATACCCGGTTGTCAAAAAGGCTAACAGGCCCGGTGCCGTAATGACCGTGACGGAATTTCTTCAGCAGGTGCGTCGGTTGGTGGTCGACTTTGTCGTTGGCCGGGTTCTGAGTGAGACCGGAGGTAGCGCTGCCATATCGGGTCTCGATGATGTGACGACGTACTATCTCCTGCACCGCTATGACTTTGGCATGGAGAAGGCGCCGATTGGGGCGGTTATTCTCTATGCGATTTCGTGTGGCTTATCAGATACCACGCTGACGCACCAATGGGATTTGTTGGCACGGTCTGGTTCGGCACGGGACGGTGAGGAAGACGCGACGGGTGATGAGCCGGACTCCGATGGAACTGAGGATGAAATCGTCAAAGGGGATACCGCCCGACTGAAAACGTGGCGCCAGCGCGGGGGCAAGGCGCTGGGGGAGGATGTCCCGGGTCGACCGGCCCCCTTGATCGACCAGATACACCACCTGATGCAGCTCTGGAATGCGGGGGATGTCGTGCCGGTCGATACCTATCTGGACCGGCGTGGGCTTCGACGCAATGTTCTGTTCCCGCCTTTACTGCAGGCGCTCATTGAATTGGCACAGGCCGGAAGCCAAGAGCGGGCTATTCTGGAAAGTCTCAGCAATCATTTGCAGATTCGGGGATTAGCTCCCGATCGCGTACAATCACGATTTAGCGAAATGGAGGAGGACCATGGCTAAAATGGACTGGGCACCGTGGCGTGATGTGGTGACGGTGCGAGACGATGTCAAAACAGGCGACTTGTCGTTGGCACGTTTCGCCGCGGATTTGTACGATGTGGTGCTGGACCGGGGGCCGGTTCAATACCGGGACGCTAGCGAGTTTTTTAGCCTCACCTACCCCACGTTTAATCTGCGCGAATTGGTGAAAGATGTGATGTTGCGCCTTGAGGGCAAAACCGACAAGGCCATTCGGCAGTTAGAACTGACCTATGGTGGCGGGAAAACGCACACCTTGATTACCCTGTACCAACTCGTGCATCGACCCGATGTCCTGCCCGATTTGCCAGCCGTTCGCGAGTTTCGTGAGCATGCGGGCATCCCCTTTCCCACCGCCCGGGTTGCGTGCTTGCCGTTTGATAAACTCGACGTCGAGAAGGGGATGGAAATCGCCAACCCCCAGGGGCAGCGGCGATGGCTGAAGCAACCGTGGAGCATTTTAGCCTATCAAATTGCGGGCGACGCCGGTCTTCAGTTGTTGCATGCTGAGGGCCGAGCAGAGGAACGGGGATCGGCCCCGGCGGAAAATTTACTCACGGAACTCTTAGCGATTCCTTCCCATGAGGGCCTCGCAACGTTGGTCCTCCTGGACGAAGTGTTAATGTACTTACGCGAAAAAGTGGCGGATGACCCGGCTTGGCGGGGGCGCATGCAAAACTTTTTTCAGTATCTCACCCAGGCCGTCACCAAAGTCCCTCGCTGTGCCTTAGTGGTGTCTCTGCTGGCGAGTGACCCGCGTAAGAACGATGTCATCGGGAAAGAACTGAGTCGGGATTTGGCAGAGATTTTTCGGCGCGAACAGGATCATAGTATTCAACCGGTCGGTAAAGACGATGTCGCTGAAATCTTACGGCGTCAATTTTTCACGTCCGGATCGATTCGCGAGCGCGAGCGGTTCCGCGCCCCGGTAGTCGCGGCCTTAAAAGGCATTAGCGCACTCGATGAGGCTACCCGTAAGGAGGGGGGACAGGCGGAAGAGCGGTACCTGAACCACTATCCGTTTCATCCGGACTTGACCGATGTGTTTTATACCAAATGGACACAACTGGAAGGGTTTCAACGGACCCGTGGCATTCTGCGTACTTTCGCCTTGGCGCTCCGAGATGCCGTGCAATGGGATACCCAACCGTTAATTAGTACCAACGTCCTCCTCGATGCCCCGGGCTCGCGGGAGTTGAGCGCGGCGGCGCGCGAACTCGCGACGGTGGCGGCCACGGAAGAATATGAAGCCAAGCGTCAAGAGTGGCTGACGATCCTCCAAGGAGAGTTCGAAAAGGCGCAACGTATCCAAGAGGACGTGCCCGCGTTGCGAGCGCGAGAACTCGAGCAAGCGGTCCTGGCAACCTTTTTGCATTCGCAACCGATCGGCCAACGGGCGACAACGCGGGAATTGTTGGTGTTGTTTGGGGCGGCTCGACCCGACCGCATTGAGCTCGAGAAGGGGCTCAGGCAGTGGGCGGATACGTCGTGGTTCTTGGACGAAGCCGCGTTGACCGAAGGGCAGAGTAACCGCACGAGCCTCCCGAGTGTGTGGCGTCTGGGATCACGGCCAAACTTGAAACAGATGCACAATGATGCGCGGGTACGGGTGGCATCGAACCGCGATGGCGTGAATGCCCGCCTGATTGATGAAATTAAGAAAGTGAAGTCGCTGACAGCGGGGGCAGCCGGGGCGGGAGCCACCGTCCACCTGTTGCCTAAGCATCCCGCGGATATCGAGGACGATGGACGATTTCATTACGCGGTGTTGGGTCCGGAGGCGGCCTCATCGTCGGGGAACCCGAGCACCTTGGCCCAACGATTTCTGGAGGAGACGACAACCCCGGATCGCCCGCGCGTTTCCCGTAATGCGGTAGTTTTGGCGACATTGGAGCGAACCGGGTTGGCCGCCGTGCGAGAACACATCGAAGTCGCGTTGGCGTGGGATGAAGTGGAGAGCCAATTGAAGAATCAGGATCTCGATCCGATTCGCGAGCGGCTGTTAAAGCAATACCAGACGGACGCCCGCGACGCCATTCCGCGCTTGGTCCAGCAGTCGTATAGCATCGTGGTGTCCCTAGGCAAAGGCGGAGTGCCTCTGGCCTTCAAAATGACGGTGGATGTGACGCGGCCCCTGTTTGAGCAGATCAAAAACGATGAGCGTTCGCGGATTCAGGATACGGCGATTAGTGCCGAGGCGATTTTGCCCGAGGGCCCTTATGATCTGTGGAAACCCGGCGATACCGCCCGGCGCCTCAAAGACCTCGTCGGCGCGTTCGCGGGCGTCCCCGCCTTACCGAAGATGCTGAAGACCCAAGGGATTTGGGATACCGTCAAGCAAGGGATGCAGGAAGGCCTCTTCGTGCTACGGTCATGGCGCCCGGACCGGTCATTTCGCACCTGGTGGCGAGAGACGATTCGAGACGAGGACCTGTCCGACTCTAGCATGGAGCTCGTGTTGCCGGAAGCCGCGGAATTGGAGCATGTACACGTGGATCTGCTGGCACCGGGCCGATTGCCCGGGCTATGGTCGAACGAGGGCGGGGTGACCGTGGCCGACGTCAACCAGTATTTCAGTGGAACGACGATTGCGGAAGTCACGCGGAATGGGTATGCCGAGCCGGTGGCCGTGCCCCACGTGGCGGAGAAGGTCGTGATCGATACGGTGAAGATGGCCGTCGCCCAGGGGGTGGTGTGGGTGGTGAATGGACCGGTCAGTCTGTGGGGGGAGTCGGTCCCGGATGGAGTGATTACGCCTATGGCGCAGCTGAATCCCCCGCCAGAGCCCATTGGAGTCTTTGATGTGCTGGCCGATAACCTTTTGGAGGCATGGGTAGACGGGAGTACGACGGCACTGGCCATATCCATCGCCTTGTCGAACCGTCGAGGCCAGCCGCCATGGTCTATCGTGCGCCAAGCCATCACCGACGCCCGGAATGCCGGCTTGATTACCCTTGACACGGCCGATGTCTCATGGCCTTGTGCATTAAGCGAAGCGGGAAGAGTACGCATTCAAATGTCCCAAGGCATTGTGAGGGAACCCGCACCGACTGCCCCACCGACGATGGGGGAAAAGAAGATTCGCAGCGAACGGCAACTTAAGCCGGCCGAAGTTCAGAATTTCGCTGAGGTAATTGGCAAACTGGTTCAGGACCTTCAAGCATGGTCTCCTGCTATACACGTGGCCATCGAGCTTGATACATCGACGATGGAGATTGATTCTGCAACCAGAGAGCGAGTTGACGCCCTTTTAAAAACGGTCAACGGTGATTGGCATATTTGATTCTTCCCGAATTTAGGGAAGAACGCTGCAGGGGGCCTCGACAGAACGGAGTAGACAAGTATGGGATTTAAACCGTTACTCTTCGTAGCCATGCCTTTTGGGCAAAAGCTAGACGTGGCTACGGGCTCTATAATTGATTTTGACGATCTTTATCAACGGGTGATTGTCCCTGCGGGTCGTTTGGCTTCCGTGGACATTCTACGTGCCGATGAGGAGCGCATGGGGGGATTTATCCACTTGCCCATGTATGAGCGTTTGTTGTTGGCAGAACTCGCAATCGTGGATCTAACGCTTGCCAATCCCAATGTGTTTT
>JAJZXX010000176.1 GCA_021806205.1 Bacillota bacterium
AGCACACGAGAGCCAAGATCAAAGTTGGAGCAAGATGGAGGCAGCAGACCGTCTATTGCAAGAGCATGTCGACGTAAATCAATTGCTACACATCGCAGGGAACGCCCAGGGTCCCGCTGAGGTGACTACAAAAATTCAAGGCGCCGTACTAACCTCTCGCCCTAAGGTGGCCATAGCGTGCGATCGGGCCCTTAATTTTTATTACCCGGCTAATCTCGATGTGCTGACTCAAATGGGAGCGGAATTGCTATGGTTTCGTCCGACCTTCGGGGAAGGTGTGCCGCTGTCGGCTACGCATCTCTATCTAGGAGGCGGATTCCCCGAAGAATATGTCGACGAGTTGACCCAATACCCCGACATGTTCTGTGATATTTATCATCGCATCGTATCGGCCGGGCTTCCAACATTGGCGGAATGCGGGGGATATATGTTTTTGGGCGAGGCTATATGGTCCAAGGGCCATCGGTTTCCTATGGTGGGCGCTATTCCCATGGAAACAGAGATTACGTCGTCTCTAAAGGCTTTGGGATACCGGAACATTACCGTGCGCCAAAGTGGGGTCTTTCCTGCTGGTAGTCGATTTCGTGGCCATGAATATCACCATTCTAAGATCCTTCAGGATACGGGGCTGGTGCCGGGATATGAAGTGTCATCATCTCGCACGCCGCCGATATCAGAAGGTCATGGTGTTCGCCATCTTTTGGCCGGTTATAGTCATTTATACTTTCCGTCATGCCCTGAAGCGATTCATGCGTGGCTCAAAGCGCAATAAGCGAGGACCAGCAGGCCCCCTAGGTATTGATTGATGTCTTGGGAAGCAGGTGCGTTGATGACGGGCATTCGATGTCTGGTGCTGGATTTAGATGGGACGCTGTTGAATAGCGACGACATGATTTCGTCCAACAATCTTAAGGCGCTCGAAATGTGTTCTGCCCAGGGCCTTCCTATCGTTCTGGCAACGGGAAGACCGCCCCGGGCCGTTCGACATTTGTTGTCCAGTCAAACCTTACAGGGTTTTGTCATTTATCTTGATGGGGGACTGACCGTCCACGAATCGTCCCGCCAGATCATTGATCATTGCCCGGTCGATCATCGCGTTGCCGGAGAAATTGTCGACTGGGTACTGGCCCTGGAGCCCCGGGCCAGCATTTCCTTTGAGGTTCAGGACGCATGGTATGGCTTGCAATCGAGCGAGGATCCCATAGTGATTAGTCAGGAGTCCGACTTCGCACCGCAATATACTCTGAAACGGGCTGATCTCGCGGGCATGTCGCCGACCCGTGTGATTCTTTCCGGGTTCCCCGACGTAACACGTCTGGGTGAAGCGTTTTCCAATCAGGTGCGAATGAGGTCTGTGGCCGACGGCGCCTTAATTCAGGTTATGGCTAGATCGGTGAGCAAGGAGCGCGCTCTGGCGCCAGTGCTAAATGCCCTTGCGATTAGTCCGGAAGAGGTGATGGTGTTCGGAGATGGGTGCAACGATCAGGGGTTGTTTGACTTTTGCGGGTACCCGGTCGCGATGGCCAATGCGGCCAGTTCGCTGAAAGCGCGAGCCAAATACGTGACCGGATCCAACGATGAAGACGGTGTCGGCGATGCCTTAAATAAACTCGGACTGATTGGATAGTGGAGCCCGGATAGTTTGGGGTCAGTGGGCTTTAGGAGGGGCGAACACCCCGGCGATCCGCCTAGAGTGCGTTGACAAGTGAGAAAGCCTCCCATACCATAAGGGGCAGAAAGCGCATATCATTCAAGGTGCTCGCCCTACCCGATGCCGAGTGGGGACTACGAGAGAATAGGGAAACCGGTGAAAAACCGGTGCGGTCCCGCCACTGTAATCGAACTAAGCTTCGAGAGTCAGGAGACCTGCCTTGGATGCGCGAAATCCGCCTTCGAGGAAAGGTCATGGAGATGCGTCCCTATCCATGGACCGTCGTCGAGACGGTCTTCTCGATGATGAGGGGTGGGACGTGCGTCGTGGGCCATACGTTGATTCTTGGTGGTGCCCGCAGTGGAAAAAGTCGATTTGCGGAAGAAACCGCCCTCCAACTTTCCCGAGAAACCTCACAGCCGGTGGTCTATATTGCCACGGCCACCGTTACGGACAGTGAAATGAAAAACCGTATTGAGGCACATCAGACCCGGCGTCCGGTGGAGTGGACTACGGTTGAAGAGTCGATGGATGTGGTTCAGGAACTGGAGCAACGCCGCGAGCCTGCCATTGTGGTGCTGGACTGCCTTTCACTTTTGCTCAACAACTGGATGTTTGCGGGTCTTGAGGATTCAGTCCTAGCTGCGCGCATCGAAGCACTGGGTCGGACCTTTGAAAGCTTTCGCCATCCCTTATTGGTGGTCAGCAACGAAGTTGGTCAAGGCATCGTGCCCGAAAATTCTCTCGCCCGCCGCTATCGTGATCAATTGGGCACGATGAATCAGCGTGTCGCGCGTACGGCTGAGCATGTGGTGTGGATGGTGGCGGGGATTCCCGTGGAACTCCAAAAGTGGGCTCCTAATAAATGGTGACGGGTGGCGAGATGGGGGCGGCGGCTATGGGCGTAGATGCGGTTATCGGTGATTCTGGCGGCTGGCCCCACCCCGTGGTCCTCATGGGGGCGGCCATCACTCGCTATGATCAGCAAATGAATCGCTCGGGGCTGAGCCCCGGAGTCCTCAAAGTCCGTGGACTAGGACTGGCGATTGGTTTGCCTTTGGTGGTGGGAGTCGGCAGCTGGGGGTCGATTTGGGCTCTAGGCCGGGTTTGGTCTCCTTTGGGATGGATAGTAGCGCTGGGGTTGATCTCCACGACTTTGGCTTGGAAGGGCTTGGGGGATGCGGGACGCCACGTCTATCGAGAGCTATCGTTGGGCCTGGTTCGGGCCCGCAGGGCTGTTGGTGAGATCGTAGGCCGCGATACGCATGAATTGACGGAAGCCGAAGTGATTCGAGCTACCGTGGAGACCCTGGCCGAGAATATTGTAGACGGCATCGTGGCTCCCTTGTTTTACGCGGTTTTAGGCGGTGCCCCACTGGCTATGGCATACCGGGCCGTCAACACATTGGATTCCATGGTCGGCTACAAGAGTTCGCGCTATCGGCACTTCGGCTGGGCGAGTGCTCGATTGGATGATGTCATGAATTTCGTTCCGGCTCGTCTGACCGCCTTATTGTTGTGGGCCGTCATGGCTGGGATGGCTTTGGCCCCACGGCGGGCCTGGAGAACCATGGTGCGTCAAGCGCATCGCCACCCCAGTCCCAATGCCGGGATTCCCGAGGCTATGATGGCGGGAGGACTAGGGGTGCGCTTGGGAGGCCGCAATGTGTACGGAGGGGTCCCCTCGCTACGGGCAGAGTTGGGTGAGGCCACCCGGCCATTAGACAGAGAGGATATCGTTCGGGCTGTCCAAGTCGTCAGATGGACCGGCGCCGTGGCGGCAATGGCGGCGCTTTTGATTGGGGTTTTAACGGCGTGATGACAGATCGGGTGAAGAGTTTACTGCTAGCCATGGAATTTGGAACCATTCTTCCCATGCCGCACATGGACGGTGTGAATCAGGACACGCTGAGTCGCAGCATGGGATTTTTTCCAGTGACGGGGTTGGCCTTGGGATTGATTCTTTGGGGTTTTATGTGGACCGGGACTCACTTTTTGACCGAGGATGCGACCGCCATCTTAGGATTAGGTGTGTATGTGTTGGCTACCGGAGCTCTTCATCTCGATGGACTGAGTGACACTTTTGACGCGTTCGGCAGCCGAAGACCGCCCAAAGAGGCGTTGGCGGTCATGAAGGATAGCCGCATCGGGACGATGGGTGCCGCGGCCTTGGCGATTGTGCTGATTGGCAAGGCGGTGGCTTTTGCAAAAATGCCCGTGAGTGGGCCGGGCCCCTGGGTGGTGGTGCCCGTGTTAGCCAGGACATCGGTGGTCTGGTGCATGGCGTGGTCATCTCCAGCTCGTCCGGATGGCCTTGGTGCACTTTACTCCAGACGTTTGTCCTATAAGACGGTGGGCGGAGTGACGGTGGTGAGTTTGGCTTTAGCTGCCTGGTTGCTGCCTTGGTATCAGGCTTTAATAGCTGTCATGCTGTGTATGATGGCTACAGTCATTTGGGTTTTCCTGACACGTCGGCGATTCGGCGGTGCAACCGGTGACACCTATGGGGCTCTCCTCGAACTGGTTGAATGGGTCGGATTTCTTGTTTTAGCGGGAGGGTGGGGTTATGGACGTTAGACCAGCCGAACATGGAGGCCAGGTCCATTGGGCCTCGCGCCAAACCGGCCGCACACTCTCTGAAATACTTGATTTTAGCGCCAATATTAATCCCTTGGGCCCGCCTGCGTCTGTTAAAGCGGCCCTGACCGAGGCCCTGGACGACATTCGTTTTTATCCCGATTCTTCACATTATCGGGTGAAGCGCGCCGTTGCCGAACGCTATGGGATTTCCGTGGAGAGTGTTTTGGTTTCAAATGGGGCGACGGAGGCTATTGATCTGGCGCTGCGCTCGTTGCATCCCCAACGGGTCATTATTTTGGAACCAGCTTTTAGCGAATATCGAGCGGCCGCGCACCGCCATCATCTTGCCTGGATCGCGCTGCCCCTGCTGCGCCCTGACTTTACGCCCCCGTGGGATTTGTTAGAGGACACCGCGCGTTCCGGTGACTTGGTGATATGGAATAACCCCCACAATCCCAGCGGGGGTCGTGTGGTGCGCCGCGACTTCGCCGCGCGCATGGCCGAGTTGGCCGGGCGCGGCGTGTCGTTCTTGATAGACGAATCGTTTATTGATTTTCTGATCGATAGGGATGACACATCAGCCCTTTTAGAGGCCTTAGATCCCAATCGGAAAGTTGTCGTAGTGCGGTCCCTCACGAAGTTCCTTGCGATTCCCGGCCTACGCTTTGGCTATGCGCTCGCCCATCCCGCTACGATAAGCGGCATCGAGCAGTTTAGGGATCGATGGAGTGTGAGCCATCTGGCGCAAGAGGCTGCCATTGCTGGACTGGGCGATGAGGCATTCGCTAAAAAGACCCAATCCTGGCTCCTTCAGTCCATGCAGCAAGTCCGGGATTTATGGGGATCGGTTCCTGAGTGTCAGTTGCAACCGACCCGGGTCAACTTCTTTTTGTTGCGGTGGAATGATGAAGCGCTCTCCAGACGACTAGCTTTCCACCTCTTGCAGCGCGGTGTCATTGTGCGGCTGTGTGAAGGGTTCTTAGGCCTGGGGGCTTCGTATTGGCGATTGGCGATGCGCAGCCTCGAAGAGAATATTCGGCTTTACCAAGCGGTCCAAGAGGTGCTAAAAGAGGTGAGGGCGGATGGCTAAGGCTGTCATGGTTATGGGAACCGCGTCGCATGTTGGCAAAAGTGTGCTGGCCACGGCTCTGTGCCGAATTTTCTACCAGGATGGACATCGGGTCGCGCCGTTTAAAGTGCAAAATATGTCGCGAAATTCCGCAGTGACCCCAAAAGGATTGGAGATGAGCCGCGCACAAGCTGTACAAGCCGAGGCGTCCGGAGTGGAGCCTGATGTGCACATGAACCCGATTCTCTTAAAACCTACCGATGGACGCACCTCCCAGGTGGTTGTTCAGGGAAGGGTTCAGGGTAACCAATCGGCGGCATCGTACATGGGTTCTGGCAAAGACGCATTGTGGCAAGCCGCCCAGGAGAGCTTTCGCTATCTTTCCGAACGATTTTCGGTGATTGTCATGGAAGGCGCTGGAAGCCCGGTCGAGATGAATCTGAAAGCCCATGACTTAGCCAATATGCGTGCGGCCGAAATGGCCGACGCCCGGGTGATCTTGGTCGCGGACATCGAGCCGGGCGGAGTCTTTGCCTCGGTTATCGGGACATTGGACTTGTTGGAACCTCATGAGCGACGGCGGGTCTTTGGCATTATCATCAATAAGTTCCGCGGCGACCCGATGCTCTTTGATGAAGGAGTGCAGTTTCTCGAGGAAAGGACCGGCATTCCTGTGTTGGGGGTGATTCCCTTTTTGCCTGACCTGGCTATTGATGAAGAGGATTCCATGGGTCTAAAATCCTTGCGGTATCGACTGCGGGAAGGAAGCGGTATCGCCGTCGCGATAGTGCCGTTGCCACATTTAGCGAACTTTACGGATGTGGACGCACTATTTTGGGAGTCGGACGTGCTGCCCTTTTTTGGGAAGCGTCCTGAGGACTTGGTGACGGCTGATGCGGTTGTGATCCCGGGAACCAAAAACACCATGGAGGACCTGGCCTGGCTATCGGCCTCCGGCTGGACCGACGCATTGAAAATGGTGCATGCACGGGGTGTCCCGATTTTAGGGATTTGTGGTGGATTTCAGATGCTAGGGCAAGTGGTGCGCGATCCCCAGGGGTTTGAATCATATCGCGAAACGGTCGCGGGACTCGGCCTTTTACCCATGGAAACGGAATTGGTTTCACCCAAGCGCACTATCTGGGTCCATGGATATTTGGCAGGTCCGTATACATCGATTCCGGTCAAGGGGTACGAGATCCATATGGGGCAGAGTCGTTTCGTAGAAGACATCGATCCGTTGGCTCTGGTGGGCCCGCCCGATGGGCCGGCGCAATCCGAAGGTGCTGTCGTCAATGGAATGGCTGTGGTAGGCACGTATCTCCATGGTCTTTTGGATAACCAGGGGTTTCGGGAGATCTGGCTCAATATGGTGCGCCAACGAATTGGAGCTAAACCGGTCCACTCCGGGCTATCGGTGGCCGAGGTGCGCGAACAGGCCTATGATCGCCTCGCCACCGCCGTTCGAGGCCATATCCGAATGGATCTCCTATACGCCGCGGTAGGTATTAAAACCAGACGCCTCCGGCATTCAATTCAACATCCACAACACCCAAAGGAGGGTAGCCATGAGTCGTTATCCTGAGCGGATTGTGTGTTTAGCGGCAGAAGTTCCGGGAATCTTGAAAGAGCTGGGCGCATTGGACCGGGTCGTGGGGATTTCGGCGTATACCACGGATCCGAAGGAGGCGCTCGCCATTCCCAAGGTTAGCGGGTTTCAACACGGTAGCGTCGACCGCATTTTAGGCCAAAAGCCCGACGTCGTGGTTTTGACATCAGCGGTGCAGCAAAAACTGGCTCAAGGGCTGATAGACCGCGGCGCGTCTATCGTGCATCTGAGTCCCCATCGGTTGGAGGATCTGTATCACAACGTGAGATTGTTAGGCGCTTTAGTGGGTGAGTCGGTTAGAGCAGCAGAATTAGCAAATCGGCTAAAAGCAGAAGTAGAACGGGTACGAAGCCAGTCTCACCATCTTAAGTATAGTCCACGCGTATATTTTGAAGAATGGATGGACCCTTTGATAGTGGGGATTGGATGGGTGAGTGATCTGATCGACGCGGCCGGCGGCATGGATATCTTTCGTGCCCGTTCTCTGGAAGGCCGACGCTCTCGCGACCGTATCGTAGAGCCGCACGAATGGATTGACGCCAAGCCGGACGTCATCTTGGCGTCATGGTGCGGCAAACCGGTTCAGATGGATCAAATTCGCTCGCGCCCGGGAGCGCAAGAGGTGCCAGCGATCCAAAACGGACGCATTTACGAAGTCGATGGGACAGTTCTGCAATGCGGAACCCGGTTGGTTGACCGCCTGGCTGAAATGGCCCAGATTATTGAAAAGGCGGTATCGTGATTAGCCAGCAGGCCTGGCAAGCGCGGCTTCAGGACATTCCCAGGCTGGATGCATCGGCAATGATTCGAGCCAAGGCGCGACTCGATGACCTGACCAAACCCCGCGGCAGCCTGGGACGTCTGGAACCCCTTTTGGTTGACTTAGCAGGTATGACCGGCCATGTCATACCCGCGATTAACAGCCCCATGACGCTCATTTTCGCGGCTGACCATGGCGTGGTGGAAGAGGGGGTTTCTCGCTATAGCCCGGATGTGACCGAAGAAATGGCTGTTAACGTAGCCATGGGGAGTGCTGTCTCAAGCGTCCTGGCCCGCGGGGTGGGATCCGGGCTGTGGGTGGTGGACGTCGGCATCCGTCGCCGCGTGCGGCACCCGAGGGTTATCGTGCGAAAAGTGGCACCGGGCACCCAGAATATCGCACAAGGCGCGGCCATGAGCTCATTGCAACTGGATCAAGCTCTGATGGTCGGATGGTCGACGGCGGGTGAGGCGCTCGACCAGGGAGCGGACCTCATCGTGGTGGGCGAAATCGGGATTGCCAACACCACGGTGGCGTCGTGCATGGCGTCTCGACTTCTAGGACTATCAGCGGAGCGCGTGGCAGGGACGGGAACTGGGATTGATGACGCAACATTCCAGCGAAAGGTGGCAATCATCCAGACAGCCTTGGATCGGAATCAGACGAATTCAGACGATCCGCTCGATGTTTTGCATAAACTGGGTGGATTTGAAATTGCTGCGATGACAGGCGCAATCTGGAGATCTGCCTTGGGTGGGGTCCCCATTTTATTAGATGGGCTGGCGACGGCCGTGGCCGCGCTCATCGCAGTACGCATAGCCCCGAGGACCCACCAGTACCTTATCCCCGGTCACGGCTCGCCCGAACCCGCCCATAGGCTTTTGTTGGCGGAGCTCGGTTTGGAGCCTCTCGTGAATTTGGATATGCGTTTAGGTGAAGCGACGGGCGCATTAATGGCACTGCCGCTCATCACCCAGGCGGTGCAGGCAATGGCGGAGACAGCGACCTTTTCGGATGCGCGCGTCACTAATCCCCATAAGACGGGCAACGACTCGGATTCTCCCCTTGAGTCGGGGGAACCCGTTTCGCTTGGGTTTTCACCAAGAGAGAGAGCAGCGGTGTATAAAGTGATTTCAGCACGGCGCGATATTCGGGTTTTTTTACCGGATCCGGTGCCCAGGGATATATTGGTGCGCATACTCAATGCCGGGCATCAGGGTCCGTCAGTGGGTTTTATGCAGCCCTGGAACTTCATGATTGTCCGCGATAGGGATATGCGTCAGCGTCTTCAGACACTGGTGGACCAAGAGCGGGTGAAAGCCGGGCAGCACTATCCCGATGCCCGCCGCGACTATTATCTGCGGCTGAAAGTGGAAGGCTTGATGGATGCACCCATCACGCTCGTGGTCACCAATGATCCGACCCGTGGCGGCCCGCATGTGTTGGGGCGCAATACCATACCCGAAACCGACCTGATGTCGACCGCCTGTGCGATTGAAAACATGTGGTTAGCCGCCCGAGCCGAAGGTGTTGCGATGGGGTGGGTGAGCATGTTCCGTAAAGACGATGTGCGCAAGTTGCTGAAAATTCCTGTTGATGTCGATCCGCTGGCATTGCTCACCGTGGGATTTACCCCACACTTTCCGGAAATCCCTGTACTAGAAAGGGTGGGGTGGCGCGAACGCTTGAACCTTGGATCTTTGGTTTTTGAAGAGCAGTGGGGAGTTCCGGCGGGATTTATGAAAGGAGACTGACAGTGCGACTTTATACGCGTGGTGGGGATAAGGGTAAGACCAGCCTTATTGGAGGAAAAAGGCGTTATAAGAATGATGCCCGGGTTCAGGCTTACGGATCAGTGGACGAGGCCGGGGCATTTGTCGGGCTAGCCACTGTTTATGCGGAGCAGGCAGGGTATGAGGACATGGTGACCGTGTTGTGCGAGGTTTCGCAAGTGCTGTGGGACGTCGGCGCCGATTTGGCGGTCGCGCCTTCCCAACAGGACTACCCCTTCAAAACCTCTTCACAGGCGGCGCCCTTATTGGAACCGATTATTGATCGCTATATGGCGGAAACCGAGAAAATTCAAAAGTTTGTGCTGCGCGGCGGGAGTCTGTGTGGCGCGCATCTACACGCTGCCTGTACGATAGTGCGGCGGGCCGAGCGCCACGTCGTCGGTCTCATGCAAATCGAGCCGATTCATGAGCCGGCCCTCCAATATCTTAACCGGTTATCCGACTTGTTGTTCGTCATGGCGCGCGCTGCCAATGCCAGAAGCCATCGGGATGACGTCACCTATCGCAACAGTCCCGACGTTTTCCGCTAGCACCGGGATCGCGATCAGGACGGCCCTTTAGCCCAAAGGGAATCGGACCGTCGTGGCTTTACGTCAACTACGGCTTTAGCTTTAAATGAGGGTGGAGTAGAGTGACCAATTCTTCCAAGCCCAGCACGACCGCCGGAGAAGGCTCGTTCACGTACGAGGGGTGAGGGACAGCGTACACCCGGCCTTGCTTGACTGCGCGAATTGATGAAAATCCCGCTAGATGGTCGACTTGAAAGACCGTGGCGCCGGCGCGCGCATCGGAGAGAATGATGGAGGGATTCGCCTTGACCGCCTGTTCTGCCGTGACATCGGGATACGGCTTGGCCGACAGACGCGCCCCGACATTGGTTGCGCCGGCTAGCGAGATAAGGGAATTGAGAAACGTATGGGGACCGACCGTGTATAGCCCGCCCAAATCATAAAAGACTGTCGGCCGGGATTTGGTCCGGCTGACCGCCTTTTGAATCCGTTGGATGCGTTGTTTCATGTGGGCGACTAAGGATCGCGCTTGGACGTTTTTCCCGGTGGCGCGGCCGACCAACCGGATGTCGCGATAAATGCCGTTTATGGAGTTGGGCTGAAGCACCAGAACGGGGATGTGAAAGCGTGCTAGTGCCGAAAGGCCGGTAATTCCGCCTGTGGCAATGACGAGATTCGGCTTGGCGGCGACAATTTCCTCGATGTTGATGCCAGGAATAGAAGGCCCGATATCGGGGATCCCGCGAAGCTGATGTTGCCAAGGCTTAGGCGTATACTGGAAGGTGGCCTTGTCGGTTCCCACCAATTCAGACTTAAGACCCAAGTCCAAAGCGATTTCGGCATTACTCGGCTGTAACGTGACTATCCGGGTTGCCGGTTTCTTCAAGGTAATCGTGTGATGGGCATCGTCGGTGAGACGAATGGCTGTAGCGTGGTGAGACGCGCTGGACACACTGTTTCCACATCCGGCTAAAAGGCTTGATGCGATCATCAGGCTCGTCATGAGGGTGAGCCGCTTGAACATAGTCATCCTTCTCTCCAGAAAAGTTGAACCTGACGCGAGAAGGGCCACACAAAAAACAGGCGGCGCCTGACAACCCGCAGGCTCGCCCGAATTTTTGCAGGTAGGTCTCCTGGCTCTCGGATCATCGCGTACGACCAGCCTTCCAACAGATGTTGTGGCGGATCTGCTCCCCTAACACAGTGGCGGGTGCCGCTCAGGACTTTCACCTGATTCCCTGTTATGCACCGGCAATTCGGTTGTCTCGAGTGTATCCATTCGGGGAGCGGAAAACAATTCCCAGCGTATTGTTGTCGCCAACTCAGACCGCGAAACGAAGGCTGGAGGATGGTTTGTGGGGTGAATCCTCTCGATTCGGGGGGCGCTCGTGCCCCTAAAGGAGTTCCATAGTGAGAATCCCAAGCGGAGTACTTGTATCCAGCTCATGCTGAGCGATCCGCGTAGTACAACATCAAACCTGTTTAGATATTTTTTCGTCCCTCGGTCAAGAACCGTCCCGGTCAACACGCCGGGGCAGACCTTGTTTCAGACCGGAACCGTTGGCTTACCCGATTGCATGACGATGCGGGAATGCCCGGAGTGCGGTCAACCGTTCTCGCGTTTTTTTGACACACTGGGTCCAGACATCACGACCATCTTTCATAACCTGATGTCGGGCCCGGATGAGGTCTTGCGCTTTCTGCACCGCATCTTTGGCATAGCGCAAGGGTCACGTAGTTTCGCTGGCACAATGTCGTTCCAAGGCCCCCACATCCACAGGCCCCTCCACCAAGCGTTGAAAGGCAACCCGCACGCTGAACCCATATTTGTGCATCAGGCGGCGCAACACCTGTCCTGATCGGGCCTCGAGCAAGACCCCAAGAATCGTGGTTTCATTCCGGGGCTCCTTCCTCCGCCAAGGTGGCCAGCGCTTGACGCACGGTCGCGGCCATCTTTTGCCCTCCGCGTTTCCCATAAATTTGTGCGGAGAGCGAGGTCGTGATTGCGATCAAGTCGTCCGCCAGTTCTTGTGGATCATCCTTTGGGGATTGATCCATGACGACCACGCGCACACCGAAGGCGTGCAGAAAAGTTTCGAGATAGTCCAAGCCGAGCCGGGCTAATCGGTCACGCGATTCGACCACCACCAGGCTGGCCTGGCGCTCGTGGGCCAGATCAAGCAGTTGATGCAAACCCTGGCGCTTTTCGTTCAACCCGCTGGCGACATCGGTCAGGGCGGCGACGACCGTCCAGGGTTGGACCGCCGCGAATGCCGTCAACCGGCCCAATTGGCGCTCCAAGTTCCCCGATTCTTGCTGCTTTTTTGTAGAAACCCGCGCATAAAGAATACACCGGGTGTCCAGTGCGGGATTCTGCACATCCTCGTGCATCAGGGCGTGTAAGTCCGCCACCCGATAGCGGCGATGATTCGTCAACGTGCGTACCGGAATCAACCGTCCCTCACGTTCCCATTTCCGGAGCCCTTCGATACTCATCCCGAGCATCTTCGCGGCTTTGCCAATGCTGACAAACTGCTCGTCCATTGTTTTATCACCGAAATAGATTATACAATGGTCTAAGGCCTAATTCTAGATTTATCGCAAGTACTGAACCACTCCCCCCGGACTATGGTCCGGGGGGTTCTAAAACCTATACCTTCGCCCTCTCAGCGGCTCTCGCTTTCGCTTGCGCGAAAGGTACACCATCCGCAGCCTTAGGATCCGGCAGGGTTTCTTTCTCGGACGACCCGCTCTGACTCGGGCCGCTCGGATAGCGGCCAAAGGATGAGGGCATCCGCCCTCGACTTGCAGGTTGGTTGTGAGTCGCCTGTTGCCAAGCCGTCCGCAGGAGCGGTTCCGCACCTGGCCAAGACACGGACGCCTTGGCGACTTGGAGGGCATCATCTTCGACAAAGCGGGCCAGATACGCACTGAAGAGATCGCGCTGCATCGTCACGCCACAGTCACAGGTGTGGACACGCTCCGACAGCCGCTTCTTGTGCTTTTGGCCACAGAAACAAACTTGGGATAACGCCGTGGTTCGGGTGTTGAATTCGATCACACCCCCGCCAGCTCTTTCAGCCTTGCGGGAGAGGATGGTCAAAAACAACTTGGGTGCCCGAACCGCGATGGATTGCCCATACCGCTTTTGAAACGCTTTGTAGCTTAATTTCTCCGTTTTGATGAACATCCCGTGCGCGATCACGTGGTTGGCGAGTTGACCATGCCATGTTTTTCGATGCGCCGCTTCGCGCCGATAGAGTTCGGCCAGGCGGGCTTCCGTCTGGCGCTGATGCCGACTGCTTTGGGTCGGGTGTTTCCCTGGGATCGCGCAGCCCTGATCGTCGTAGCAATCCGGGTTATTCGCTCGACGCTGCCGATCCAGATGCCGTTGCAACTGTCGGATGTGGGCGTGGTCCCGAACGACCTCGGCTGCAAACTGTCGGAGTTCCGCTTGCGTTTCTCCAACGATGGCGATCGTGGAGGGGCCGATGTCCAACGCCTGGACTTCCGACCCGTAGGGATGACGAAATGGTCCCGTATTCGGGTCGATTTTTCGCAGCGGGACGCCCTCGCACACCAGTTGGGCGAACCAGAGACATCTGCCTTTGATCGTGCGCCGCACGAGCCGAACATATTTAATACGCTGGGACAATCCATAGGCGATGACCGGATCTTTATCCGCCCCTTTGACCATCGGCAAGACGACAGATCCCCAGTGCAAAGCCCTCTCGCGCCATCGCAGACCTGCCGCATGGGATTTTCCTTCGAGACTCCCGATCTGGTGGAGACCGCGGCGGCCCTTGAAGCGCACCTGATGCGCTCTCCCCAAGGCGAGACGATTCACGGCACCGAATGCCCGTCGGGTGAGTGTTTGCCCAATAACGGCATCCACGTGGTCGCCAATCCATGAAGCATGGATCGTGGTGGCATAACGGGATAAGGCCGATTCGGTGAATCCCACGGCTTGCCGCGCTTTCGCACAAGCGGCTACTCGCGCTTGTTATTGGGCTCTTTGCTGCGCAGAATCTGTCGCACCGCGTGGCAATTTCCGTGCCGCTTGATAGGCGCGGGATTGTTGCAGCAAGCGCAGGCGACGGAGCGCTTCTCCCAAGAGGGCGTTGTACCATTGGCGCGCCGCTTCAAATCGCGTGAGCAAGATCGTCTCTTGCGCCGTCGTGACGCGCAAGGGCACTTCGCAGATAAAGGAGGGTGTGGTCGCGTGGCCGTGTTTAGACCGACTTTTGGTTTTCGATGTACTGTTTGATGACGGCAAGCGGGGCACCCCCTACGGTCGAGACACAATAGGAATTCGTCCACACACTCGGCAACCGGCTTTTGAGCCACGGAAATTCTTGCCGCAAGAGCCGTGACGAACGGCCTTTGAGCTGTTTCACCAATTTGTGGATACCATATTGGGGGTCGACTTCGACGCGCAAATGCACATGATCCGGCATCACTTCCATCTCAATCACCTCGGCACCGCGTTCTTGGGCGACCTGGCGAATGATGTCCTTCAAGCGTTCATCCACTCCGCGTACTAAGACGCGCCGCCGATACTTCGGACACCAGACGATGTGATATTTACAGGAATATACAACGTTGTGATTGGATTTATAATCCATAGATTTATTCTATACCACAAGGCTGTCTAATGCAAAACCCTTAACACTGTTGGCCCTAACGGGCCAATGGGCTTATATCCCCACGCCTAAAGTCGGGTGCCGCTGCGGAACTCCCACAGGGGAGGGCTTTACGCCCAAATTTGGTAATAACCTCCGTCCCCGGCAAGTTCTTTGCGGGATTTATGGTGGAACGATTGGGGTGAAAGCTCGCGGCTTTGGCCGCCCTGGCCTTCCCTTATGCGCGATCTGCCGGGTCTTTGCTGTTGGTGGGGATGATTATGGCGTTTTTGGCATCGGGGTAGACCCTGCGATTAAGGTTTACGCGGCGGAACAATATCCAACTGCTATCCGGGGAATGGGTGTAGGCTTGGCGGAAGGCGGGGCGCTAGCTCCCTACATCATGGCGAGTCCCTGGGGGCACGGCGATGCTTTGTCTTCGCGGCGGTGTTTGGGGCTTTGGCAACCGCATTGTGGGGCATAGAGACTCGAAACCCGGAAACTGGAGGCTTGGGAGCAAAAGTCGCAGAGCGGAAATGCTGATCGAATTAGCGATAGATTGGTATGATGTAAGTAGTGTGTACTGCTAGTGAAGGAGACTTACATGCCCACCATCGTGGCTTTTGACATAGGGACCACGCACCTGAAGTGGATTGTGACCGATAGGGAAACCCAAAGAACGCTGAACCGGGGTCAGAAAGACATTAGTCCTGTGAACCGCGGACATTCCTCAGAGCAGGATCCCCACGCAATCATCGGAATCATTGACGAGATTAAAAACGCTACCCGACAACAGTTTGGTGCGATTAGCTGTACCACGCTATCGAGCGCGATGCACAGTCTCATTGCCGTGGATGCAAAAGGACACGCGCTGACCGGCAGTTTGACGTGGATGGACAGTCGGGCGCGGAACGTGGCAGATCACTTGCGCGAGAGCGGAGAGGCTTCATACTGGAGGCAGATGACGGGTGTACCGGTTCATAGCATGTCGCCATTTGTTAAGTGGCTTTGGCTAAAAGATCAGTTACCTGGCGACGCCCGGCCCGTATCGTTAAAAGACTATGTATTGTTCCACTTAACGGGGCAATGGCTGCAGGATTTTTCAACGGCCTCGGCCAGCGGCTTTTTGGGTGTGAACAACCAATGGCTTCCCGCTGCGGTTGAGCGGGCTCAATTGCCTATAGAAAAATTGCCCCGCCTTACCCAGCAGTCCCATCGGGTCGAAGACTTAGACGGCGGTGCGGTAATTGTTGGTGGCAGCGATGCTGCCATGGCGCACCGCCATCTCCGTATAATGCCGGACGGTCGTGTGGCCGTGCTGGCCATGGGCACAAGTGGAGCGCTTCGGGTGTCGTGGGAGCATCCGGTCGACGAACCGACCATGTTCTGTTACTCGATGGGACCCGACGAAGGGTTTTTGGTGGGCTCGGCTTTTTCTAATGTGGGCAATATGTTGGAGTGGTTAGCGGGGTTGTTTTCGGTGCCACTTCAAAGGCTGGTGAAAGACGGGATCACCGCGATCCGGTCAGGCCATGCACTGCCCTTAGCCATTACTACCGGTTTTGGGGAACGCTCACCCTGGTGGCGGGAAGATTTGAAAGGTTCGTTTGTGGATGTTGACCCCGGCCACACCCCCGGCGACTGGATGGGGGCCGCCCTCATGTCACTGGCTGCGTCGTATGCCCAGGGCTTAACGACCCTGCGCCAAATGGGAGCCAGGTCGCTCCAACTACGGGCCGGGTCGGGGATCATGCGCATCCCTGAAATGGGTCAGTGGATGGCAGATGCCTTGGGTCAGACCATTGACATCCAAGACCATGAGGATGCCTCGCTACTCGGCGCGCTGGATTTAGCCCAAAGCGGTTCCGATAGTGGCCGGCTGGATCCGGTGCAGCGATTTACTCTCCAAGATCGGCGCCTCAAAGCCAGAGTAGATGAGACCGGTGCTGCTATGCGAAAGTGGGTGGACCTCTGGGTTCAGGAGAAGTCCCGGTAAACCTGTCTCGACAACACCCCGACGGGATCGCCGGGGGCAGAAGAAATCTTTGACAATTTGGGCATAGAACTTCCGGGCCCGGGCATCTTACAACGGGGGGCTGGTAGTGTGCGGTCAGAGTATCGTTGGGTGGCGACGGTATTCTTAGTTCCAGCCTGTTTTACCGTTCTCATGTTGTTTGTACCGATTCCGACCAGCCTCGGCGATGGCACCGACGAGAATGTCTTGACGGGATGGCAAGGATTTTATGATCGATTTAGTCATCGATCTTTTTGCCGATTTTGGTTTAAAGGCGGTAATTACCACGATGTCGGTGCAACCCCCTTTTTCCGCCGCTGGCTTTCGGTTCACGATTCGAGCGAGTTTCTCGCCACGCCGCTAGATGTTCCTGGCGTAATCCTGCACGCCTATGGGCGCCATCCCCGCGCCGTTGAGCAGAATTTGGGCACTTACAACAATGTTCAGATCCTCGGACGGCCCTTTCCGGCTAGCCCGGTGGCCTATAGTGCCGGATTGATGCGATCCTTATCCCGTCGGAAATGGAATCCCAAGAACGCGGGTGGTCCGAACATCCCGCCCGGCTGGTGGTACTCGCACCGGCTCCAAATCGATACGCGGCGCAACAACAACAGTCTTATTCAGTTATTGCCCCAAGAAGTGCCGCGTCCTCTTAAGCAGGAGTGGTCAAGGTAAGTTCGTTATGATATTTTACGACGTTGAAACCTAGCTATACCCATCTCGACAAGCCCAATCGCCGCGAGCGTGATGACGATGTGAACAATGCGTACCGTGAAAGAGTCTTCGGTCGACAGGATCGGAATCAGGCCGCCCGCAATAATCAAGATGGCCGCCACGACCACCAGGGTGGCTTTGGTGTCGATGGCTAACCAAATGGCTGTCACCAGCATAATCAGTCCCGCTACAATATGCGTATCGATAAGGGTCCTGGACATCGGATAGAGGTGGAATAGGCCACCCAGGCCTACCACGAGCGCTACGAAAAAAGCCAACCGAAAAATGTTTAATGTACCCTTCATCCATCTCACCCCCGCTGTAGTATGGACCAAGGCGGCGTATTTCAAATCATAATGCCCAAAGCCAGCAGTAGGCCCATGACAATATGAAGGCGACCCATGAGCGGAACTGCTCGCATCAAGCCATTGGTCCGATTCAAGCGTCGTAGTGTGACCCAGGCGAGCGGCAGCGCCATAAACACTATGAGAGTGGACCACGGCAGGCCGTGACTCAGGGTAAATCCCAGGACGGCCGCGAAGGCTGCCAATACGGTTGCGCAAATAATGTAAAAGCCCCATTGATGGCCCAGTACTACCGGAATGGTGCGTCGCCCATGTTCGCCGTCTTTGACTCGATCCCTTAGGTTGTTTCCCAGGAGAATCGCTGCAACCAAAAATCCCACAGGGATGGAGGCAATCCAGGCCATCGGGGTGATCGACCCACCCGCGGCGAGCTCGGTCGCCGTGATTTCTAACGGCCCCATAATGAAAAACACGAAAATCTCTCCAAACGGGGTGGCGGAAATGGGAAAAGGTCCGCCAGCATAGAAGAATCCCGCGCCGATCGCAAAGACGCCCATCAGTAAGAGCCAGGGGTCGCGGAAGAACACTAAGAGCAATCCGAGGGCTAGAGCGCCGCTATAAAGACCAAAGGCCCAGCGCCATACGGTCAAAGGCGCCACCTCACCCGATACAATGATTCCACCAATACCTAGGCTGTGTTCAGTGTCCAGCCCGTTCACATAGTCATGGTATTCGTTTAACATATTGGCGCCAATTTGCATGAGAAAGCCAATGCAAACAATATCGAGCCAAGCCCACCACACCATCAGATGAAGGGTGCGCCAGGCTAGGGCCCCCCCGACCAACATCGGCACGGCCGTGGCCGCCAACGTTGGCGGTCGGCTCACCTTTAGAAATGCGCGAGCTGTCACGTTAATCCACCCACTCTGGTAGGGCCTCGGCTTGGGAGGCAAGTTGGCGGCGAAGCACCTTGCCCGCGGGGTTTCGCGGGATAGCGTCCGCTCGAAAATATATTGAGGGAATTTTATACGAGGCGAGGTTATTCGACAAGAACGACTGAATATCGCGACGCGAGACCTTGCAATCTGCTACGATCATGCAGGCCACCACTTCACCCCAGTGGGCATTCGGGTATCCGAATACTGCGGCATCGGTCACGTCTGGGACCTTGAGGAGGAGCTTTTCCACCTCTCTCGGGTAGATATTCTCGCCACCGCGTACGATGGTCTCTTTGATTCGATCGGTGACCGTGAGGAGACCAAACTCGTCCAACGTGCCCAAATCTCCCGTTTTAAGCCATCCGTCCAAAAACACGGACTGATTTTCTTGCGGCTGGCGCCAGTAACCCCGAGCGACGGTGGGGCCCTTAATCCATATTTCCCCCAATTGCCCGCGCGGGCAGTCGCGGCCATCATCGACAATGCGGATTTGGGTGGGTAAACTGGCGTGCCCCGTTGACGGCCCTTCATCATGAATGTCCTGAGTCACCACTTGCGATGAGGTCTCGGTCAAGCCGTAGGTCGCGACGACCGGATATCCCTCTCGGCGCGCCTGTTGAATTAAAGTTTCGGTCGCTGGCGCGCCTCCCAGAAGGACGAGTCGAAGCGAAGCGGGGGCGGGGCGTCCCAACTCCAGCAATCGATGGAGCATGGTGGGAACGACAGACAAGAGCGTGATGCCTTCCCGTTCCATCAGTGTGTACGAGGACTGCGCGTTAAATCGGGATTCCAAGAAAACCGTCGAGCCATGAATGATGCTTCGAAACAGAATGGCCAATCCACCGACATGAAAGAGCGGCATGACGTTCAGCCACCGATCGTTTGGAAAGAGACCCGCTTGGAGACTAAACCCTTGGGCGCTCCACCACTGATTGCCGACGGTAAGCTCGACGCCCTTAGGGCGGCCGGTCGTGCCGGACGTATAAATCAGCGCGTGTAGATCGTCAAACACGAGTTCTTGCGGCGCGATGGTGTCATGGGAGTGGAGCGCCGTGATCTGATTCACTTCAAGCGCAGTTAGGCCTAAAGGCCACTTCTGTCGATCGGTGTCGTGAATAATAAAGTGGGGATCGGCGTCGATGAGGATGCGGTCGAGCTCTGCCTCGGAGAGACGGGTGTTCAGCGGGACTAATACAGCTTTCAGACGGGTTAGGGCATGGATTATCAGTACTTGATGGCGGCTTGGTGTTAGGTGATAGGCGACGCGGTCGCCGGCGCCAATCCCCAGGCCCTTAAGCACACCCGCGAGGCGGGCGGTGTCAGAGTCCAATTGTTGGAACGACCAGCGGCCCTCTGACGTCACCAGGGCCGTGCGATCTTTATGCACTTCGGCTTGATAGTGAAGCCAGTCTGGGCTTACCATCATGTTACGGGAGCCGTGGAAATTTGCCAAAGTCGGGTTTGCGCCGCTGCAAATAGGCGTTGCGGCCCTCCTGAGCCTCTTCGGTCATGTAGAACAGCATCGTAGCATCTCCTGCCAACTGTTGGAGCCCGGCCAGCCCATCTGTATCGGCATTAAAGGACGCCTTGAGAAATCGTAAGGCAATCGGGCTTTTTTCCAGCATTTCGCGACACCACTCAACAGTGGTGGCTTCCAACTGGTCCAGGGGTACGACGGTATTGATTAAGCCCATATCGAGGGCTTCCTGCGCAGAGTATTGCCGGCATAAATACCAAATTTCCCGGGCTTTTTTGTGACCCACAATGCGGGCCATGAGAGCCGCACCGTAGCCAGCGTCAAAACTCCCCACTTTGGGCCCGGTTTGTCCAAAACGGGCATTGTCCGCGGCGATGGTGAGATCGCAGACCAAGTGAAGCACGTGCCCGCCGCCAATGGCATAGCCAGCCACCATGGCGACCACTGGCTTAGGCAGATAGCGTATCTGTTTTTGCAACTCCAGGACATTGAGGCGTGGAACCCCGTCCGTGCCTACATAGCCGGCGTCCCCACGAATGCGCTGATCGCCTCCCGAGCAAAAGGCCAAGTCGCCGGCACCCGTCAAGATGGCCACGCCGATGCTGGGATCATCCCGGATGATGTTAAAAGCGTCTTCCAACTGAAACAATGTATCGGGGCGAAAGGCGTTGCGCACCTCGGGCCGGTTAATGGTCACCTTGGCGATTCCCTCAAACTGGTGCAACAGAACGTCGGAGTACTCTTTTTTCAGTTGCCAATCAAAACCCATCGCATATCCCTCCTAAGAATCCTACAAAGCTTCCTAGTGAACCGACTTATTTCGCGTGCCTACTCATGATCAGGTTCCCCGTGTTTCAAAAAGTTGGTGACGAGGTTCCTAAACCGCAAGGGTTGCTCGGCGTGCACGGTATGTCCTGATGCTGTGACGGGGACCCATGATGCGTTAGGCATTTCAAGGGCCATTTGCTCGGCAATGGAGCAAAATTTTCTATCCAAAGCCCCGGTCACAATAAGTGTCGGTATGTTTAATTCGCGTAATTGGTCTAACAGCGAACGTTGTTCTCCCGAGCCTGCTCCGCGAAGGCTTTGCGCCAATCCGAAGGCCGTGTTGGCCAAGCGGACTTGGTTTTCCTGGTCGCGTACCGCTTGGGACTGAGCCTCAAATAGCGGCAAATTGGCCCAGTGCGAGACAAACCAATCCAATCCCCGGGATTCAATGGTTTGGGCCAATTCGCGATCTCTCACCTGGCGCTCGCTTCGTTCCTCCTCATCGCTGATTCCCCAAGACGCGCTTTCCAGGATTAGTGTGGTCAGGCGCTGAGGATTTTTTAAAGCAAATTGCAGGGCATGCCGCCCACCCATAGAATAGCCTAACATAGCGGATTTGGGGAGGGACAGGTGATCCAGCAAGGCGCCCAGCCGAACCGACACGGACTCCAACGATAAGTCGGGGGGATTAAGGGGGGCAGGGGTGGATCCGTGACCTGGCAAGTCCGGCGCGATGACGAAATGGCGCTCGGCCCAAGACGGAGCCAGGGCTCCCCACGAGGCATGCGAGCCCGTAAAACCGTGCAACAATACCAAAGGCGAGGATTGAGGGTTGCCCCAGGCCTGGTAGTACCAGGCCTGTCCTAGTAATCTTACCAGCGGCATTTAGGAAGTCTCCTGGCTTTGATGGAGCTGTCGGTGGACAGCAGCCGATTCCGCACGCTCGGTGGTTTGCCATTCCAGTATGCGCAGGCCGGGCTTTTCCATGAGGCTGATAAAGCAGTCCTCAAACTCTCCATAGTCGGTAGCGTGGCGATAGGCCGCGCCATACAAAGTCGCTACGCCGGAAAAGTCTATCTGGTGAGGTGTCCCAAATAGTTCTTCAAATAAATCAGGTTCCAAAGTACTTTGGGATAAGTAGGAAAAAATGGCGCCACCCTGGTTGTTGATGATCACAATCATGGCGTTGAGCGCGTACTTTTGCGCATAAACCAGTCCCGTGAGATCGTGGTGAAAGGCTAGATCGCCTAATACCGCCAATACGTCACCGTGGTGACGCGCAATCCCGAGCGCAGTCGAATTCAGGCCATCAATGCCATTGGCGCCGCGATTGGCATATAGGTTGAGGTCTCCCTGATGATAGAACGCATCCAAATCACGGACTGGCATGCTACTTGCCACAAGAACTGGCCCACGATTCTTACCCCAAAGGCGCTGAAGATTCGCGTAAAAGCGACCCTCAAAATTCGTGGGGCTTTGGGCCAGGACAGATTGGATGCGAACTTTGGCGTCTCGGTCCGCCTCTCGAATCATTGCTGAGTACGTATTGAGTTTCACCGGTTCTAGGTCGATAAGGGCTTTGAGGGTCTGGCCGGGGTCCCCTTCGATGACTAGACTGTCGAGATGGTCGGGATCGCGGAATCCGCCCGGCCAGTCCAAAAGAATCAGTCGAGCCTCTTGGGCCCACTGATTAAAGGATTTGGACGTCAGGGGACTGCCTAGCCGGATAACCAAATCGGGTCGGTTTGGTCGAAAAGCCTGGCGCAAAAAGGTGTCGTAAGCGGTGATGACTCCACCTAATCGAGCGGTTTTAGCCAGGGGATCGACAAAAATCGGCCAGTTTTTAGCGATCAGGGTGTCAATCACGGCACCGGGGATAGCGGGTGCTTCAGGACCCAAGGCCAAAACTAGACGGTTAGCCTGTTCTGTCCAGCCGCGGGCCATGGTGAGGGCTTCAGAGGATGCGGTCATGATCGGGGCGAACTGGGGACCCATGAGAGCAGGCGATGCCTCACCCGATTCCGGTAATAATGGCTCGCGCAGGGGAAAATTGATATGGATCGGGCCACACGGGCGCGAGAGAGCATAGTGCACGGCGCGCACGGCGACCTGCGCGGCATGGCGGGCTGGTGGGGTATTAGCGCCTGGTGTCGGCATATCCTGAAACCACTTGACGTGCAGCCCAAAGAGGTGTACCTGGTCGATCGTTTGGCTGGCGCCGACATCCCGCAATTCGCGCGGGCGGTCTGCGGTCAGTACGATTAAGGGGATCCGGCTCAGCCAGGCTTCCGCGACAGCCGGAAAGAAATTGGCAGCGGCGGTGCCCGATGTACACAGTGCAGCGACTGGTTGAGCCGAGGCCTTGGCGATCCCTAACGCAAAAAATGCCGCCGAACGTTCATCGAGGGCGACCGTCACCCGCATGGCGGGATTCTCCCGGATTAAAATGGCCAGCGGTGTGGACCGTGAACCGGGCGTAATGACAACATCCTTAACCCCGGATTGCGCCAACTGTGCCACAAAAGCGCCTAAATAAGGTCTGAGCGAGGGATTCAATAGAGTTCACCCTCCAGTTCCAGTGCACTTAGCATGGTGCCGAATTTCCAATCGGATTCGGCCAATTCAGCATCCGGATTAGACTCGGCCATAATGCCGCATCCGGCAAAAATCTTAACAGTATCATCTTTGACGATTCCCGAACGGAGCGCCACCATCCATTGGCCGTCGCCGTTCAATTGACTGAATCCGAAGGATCCGGCGTACCATCCCCGGGTAAACGGTTCGGCTTGTTCTACGATGTAGCGCCGCGCGGTCTCAACCGGATATCCCGCGACGGCGGGCGTGGGATGCAACTGGTGCGCCACGCTCCAAATGCTGGCGGTAGGCTTCAAGATGGCGTGAATCGGCGTCATCAGGTGTTGGACCGTCGGCAGTCTTTTCAAAAGGGGTGCATCGGGCATGGTGATTGACTCCGTCAGTGGGTCCAAGGCGTTTCGGACGTGTTCACGGACCACCGCATGCTCACGCTGGGTTTTGGGGTCACCCTTCATCACCGCTGCGTAAGAAAGGTCTTCTTCTGGAGTGATGCCTCGGGGAGCCGACCCTGCCAACGACATGCTATCTAGCCGATTCCCCTGCACGTTCGCCAAAAGTTCGGGCGTGGCTCCCAAAAAGACCGCTCCGCCACGGCGAAACCCAAAGACGGTCGCGTCAGGGTTTTGGACTTTGAGATTGTCCAGAGTCACTGACACGTTGACAGGCTCTTTAAATGAAAGAGTGAGCGCGCGTGCCAGCACGACTTTGTCAAAATCCCCGGATCGGATGTGAGCTGTTGCGCGCTCGACTTCCAATCGCCAACGATCTCGCGAGGGGCGCGACGTGACCTGAATCGGAACTGGGTCAGATGCCCCGGCAGGATTCGGCGAAGTCAGTGTCTGCCAAATGGGCTCTAATTGTGCCAGATAGTGCTCCCAAGCGTGGTCGGGGTCGATCGCCGCATGCACCGTCACCGTCATTGCCTTGCCGCGAGACAAAATGTGGACCCGCGGAATGGCTGCGTAGACCGAGGGCCAGCCCGGCCACGGGGAGTCCTGCGAAAACGCCAGGCCGGCCACGATGGGGGTGGTGTCGGGAAGCCCTTCGGATCTCAGTTGTTGTGTCTTGGAATGAAGAAACAAAATGCCATCGGTGTGATTCCACTGCCATTCGCGGGTAATCCCGAGTCCCAACGCAGCGTGGCCATCGGGCCATGCACCATACCAGCCTAACCCCTGAAAGGCCGCAAAGACCGGAACGAGGGGAAAGGCAGGAATCACCAAAGATTTAGCGAACCATTCTCTATGACCCGTACGGCGAACTCGCTCATAAGCCTCTTGGAGATGCTCGTCAAACCAGGTCCGCGTCAGGGTTACGACACCGGTATCCATACCGATACTATAGCGCAGCCGGGAGGCAAATCAATAAACGTCGAACTGGGGCGCATATCGTGTATAATATGACAATTTCGATAAAAACCACCATGATCCACGAGATTCGCGCCGTCTGGCCGGATTTGTTGGAGGAGCCCATCGAGTGGTTTGATCAGGGCTGGGATTTTTTGGTGGTGGTGATGGGCCGGCACTGGGTGGTGAGAAGGCCAAGAAGCCCGGCTGGGATGTTTAGGTTGCGGCGCGAAGTTCTGCTGTTAAACAACATGCCCCTCTCGCCGGTCAAAATTCCGCGTTATGTCCGATCGAGTAACACGATGGCCGTCTATCCCTTTATTGAGGGCCAGCCAGTCTCAGGACCCGCGCCGGGACTTCTGCTAAAAGACCTGGCAGCATTTATCGGGTGGCTTCATGATCAGTCGGGACCCGAACCCTGGGTCAATCCCCTGCATAAATGGGTGCGGTGGTTTGATGCGCAAAGCCAGCGCATCCTGGCCGGAGACATTCTCGGACTGATGCCGGTGCGGGATGCCAAGCGCGTGAAAGAGCGCTTGGCGAAAGGTCTTTCCTGCTTGCGCGCGAGTGCCTTTAGACCGGTGCTGCTGCATGGGGATTTGGTGCGGGATCATGTGCTTGCCTCTTCAGAGGGTCGCCTGACCGGCGTCATTGATTTTGGCGATTGGCGCGTGGGCGATCCCGCGTATGACTGGGCGGGGATTCCGGAACTCGATGAGTTGTGGCCGGAATCGGGGGTTGAGGCGGAATTTGCCGAGCGGATACAATTTTACCGTTTTATGGCGCCGTTTTATGCGATTGAGCGCGGTATCAAAAGCGGTCAGACCGAATTGGTGGAGCGCCAGCTGAATTTGGTCCACCGCCTATTATCCAGATGAGGTGACACATGTACTATCAGGGAGAACCTGGGGCTTTTAGTGAAGCGGCTATGCGGCATTATTTTCCTAAAGCGGATCCTCGCGGTCTTTCATCTTTTGCGGAGGTGTATGGGCGGCTTCGCGCGGATCGAAAGGCGGCTGCCCTACTGCCCATCGAAAACGCCTACCGGGGGCCGGTGGTCGAAGTGTGGGATCGGCTCTTGGAAGATCTTTCACTGAGTATCTGGGGTGAAGTGGTAGAGCCGGTGCCTCTGGCGCTGATGGCACCGTTGGGCGAGTCGCTGGAGAGCATTACGCGGGTTCGTTCGCATCCCCAGGCGCTCATGCAAAGCCGCGGATATTGGGAGCCCCGGGGCTATCGGGCCGAGCCCTCGCTAGATACTGCGGGCAGTGCCCGCGAAGTCGCCGAAAACCGATGGCCAGGTGTGGCGGCTATCGCCCATCCGGCGGCTGCAGCCCGCTACGGGCTCCATATTTTGGCCGAGCCGCTGCAAGACTATCCGGACAACCGCACGCGATTTTGGCTGATAAGCCAAACTGAACCTTCTGTGGATGCGCCGGCCCGGCTCGCCGCCAAAGCGGCCTTGGCATTGGACATCGCCCATGAGCCAGGGTCATTGGTTGAGACGCTCATGATCTTTTCCCGTCGCCGCATAAACTTAACGAAAATCGAGTCGAGACCGCGCCCGGGCGTTCCGTTTGAGTTTCGTTTTTGGATCGAAGTGTCGATTGGCCAAACCGGGTCCGATGAGTGGGACGAAGTGTTTGACGAACTCCAAGACCGGGGATTGTACCATCGGTTGCTTGGTCACTTTCCGGTGTACAGCCTCTAAATCGTTGCGGTCTGACCCGATTCGTCGTACAATAACTAAAAGTTTCGAGTTGCAAAGTTTGTTTCTAACAAATTTATGATTTCGGGGGGTCGTAGGATGTCTTTCGTGAACCTTACCGAAATTGTCCAACTCACTGCCAGGCGTCTGCCTGATCATCCTGCCCAGCGGTATTGGGATGGTTCGGAGTGGATTGATCGCAGTTATAAAGAATTGTGGGAGGCCATTCAATCCACGGCTCGCGGTCTTAAAACGCTTGGCATGAATCCGGGGGATCGAGTTGGTCTCATGGCCAAAACCCGGCCTGAGTGGGTCATTGCGGACTATGCGATTTTACTCGCTGACTTGGTAACGGTGCCCCTCTATCCTTCCATCCCTCCAGAACAAATTTCTCATATTGTCGAAGACGCGGGCATTACCTGGCTGATTGTCGACGACCAGAGCGAACTGACCAAGCTTCCCCCTACGGTTCAGGGGTTGTATTTCGACGGAGATCCCCAGGGGTCGGGCGCGTTTGGCCGTCTGGCCGTAGCGGGACCCCCTTTGAAACCCGAGCGCTCCCGCAACGATTTGGCTACCTTGGTATACACATCCGGAACCACTGGCAATCCCAAAGGGGTTTGTCTGACCCACGGGAACTTACTCGCCAATGTCGAGGCCATTGCCGCCATCGCCCAAGACAACCTCGATTTCTCTATGACGCCGACCGATGTCGCGCTCGCATTTTTGCCGTTGTCGCACATTTTGGAACGAACCGGTCATAACGTCCTGATGTGGCATGGGGTGACCCTGGCCTATGCCCGGTCCACCGATCAACTTCCGCAAGACCTCTTAACTATCCGCCCAACGTTGATGATAGCGGTGCCACGGGTCTTTGAAAAAATGTATGCCCGAATTCATGAACAGGTGCGCCAGGCCGGGGCCATCAAGCGGATGTTGTTCGATGCGGCTGTGCATGCGGGGTGTCGGCGATATCATCTTCTGACGGCCGAAAAACGGCTGTCCTCAAGCCTGAACACGTCAATGAGGCTTTATGACCGCTTGGTATTTCGCCAGGTGCGCCGGGCGCTGGGCGGTCGGCTGCGCTTTGCCATTGCGGGCGGTGCCGCGCTATCGCCTGACATTGGCCTCTTCTTTTTTTCCGTGGGGATTCCCGTTTTGGAGGGTTATGGCTTGACGGAAACGGCACCCGTTATTGCCGTGAATCGGCCTCCCTTACCGCGTTACGGCACAGTGGGACTGCCGTTGTCCGGTATCGAGGTTCGCGTGGCGGACGATGGGGAGATACTGGTGCGCGGTCCCAGTATCTTTTGGGGATACTGGAATCTGGCGGAAGAGACCCAAGCCGTGCTCAAAAACGGGTGGTTTCACACCGAAGATGTGGGCCATTTGAGTCCGGATGGCTACCTATCGGTTACGGGGAGAAAAAAGCAGCTAATTGTGCTGTCTACTGGGAAAAATGTGGCACCACAGCTTGTCGAGCAAAAGCTCTTGCTGAGCCCCTGGATTGAGCAGGCGGTCGTGTTGGGAAACGGTCAAAAATATGTGACGGCGCTTTTGTACGTGGAACCAGGCCGTCTTCGCGCGTGGGCCCAAAAGTCCGGCAAACAGTCGCTGGATACGCCGCTTTTGTTAAAGGACGGGGATTTGATGGCGATCCTAAAGGCCGAAGTGGACCGCACCACCAGGAATTTGGCCAGTTTTGAACGTCCCAAGCGATTCGCTTTATTGCCAGAGGCTTTGTCTGAGGAGCGCGGCGAGTTGACCCCCTCGCTTAAAGTGAAGGTGTCGGTGGTTGAACAGCGGTATGCGCATTTGATCGAGGGGACAGACCCGCTGCCCGGTTTGGCGCAAAACCTGCGAAGGGAGCACCGTATCGGATCGGCTCTCGCGGCCCTCGGCGCAGGTGCGCTCGTGGCTCTCATCATCCGTCTTATCGTGGGGTAGTCGGGATCAGTCGCTTGAGCGACTGGGATTCCAATAGCCTCCAGGTGCGGAGCGAGGCCTGGTGTAGTGCGCTATGAAAGATATCAAGGGCATTTTGCTGCACATCGACATGGACGGTGACCTCGGCGCCAAATTCGGCGTGCCAGGTCAGAGTTAATCGATCCAGATGCCGCTGAAGCCGCTCAAAAGCGGCGTAACCCAGTTGGATCACCTGATGCTCCACGTCGACCATGATCGCCGCTTGGGTGGCATTCAACGCCATCAGGGCTGCCTGGTGATAGGCCCGCATTAATCCGCCCCGCCCCAATTTCACGCCGCCAAAGTACCGGATGACAACCACGAAGGTTTCGTCCCAGTTTTGCTTCGTGAGATTCCCTAAGATGGGCCGCCCGGCAGTCCCTTGGGGCTCGCCGTCGTCGAAGGCTCGGCTGAGACTCTCTTTAATGCGATAGGCCCAGGTGTAGTGGGTGGCCCCGGGATAGGCGTGGCGGGCTTCGCTGACCAGGGTTTGGCATTCCTCCGGCACGACGATCCGGCGTGCCCATCCGATAAACCGGGAATGGTTCACCAACAATTCTTGCGGTGTGGACGTATACACTGTCACGGCGGTGCCTCCGATCGCGCATCTTTACAGGTTGTTCGCGTACACTAGCATATCGCTGGCGCGCCTGCTGTACTAGTCACAAAGAGAGGTCAATGGTATGGTGAGGGTGATCGGCAACGTTGGAGAGGAGGTCCAAAACTGGTAAAGGATACCGCACCGGTGACCGACCCCGCACAATGGCTTGAATGGAACGGGGCGCATCACCAGGCTACGCTGGAAAGTCACCCTGACGTCATGATTCTGGCTGCCCGCTACGGGGATGGGCATTTAAGAGCGGCTAAAGCTATCGGCTTGCAGTTGCTGCTATCCGATCCAGCGAGTAAAGTCGGGTTGTTGGACTATTACAAGTTTGTCAATCCGCGTCTCGATCAGGCCATTCGCTGGGCTTACTTAAGTTCGGTGCGGTTTATTCCGGGGATCTGGAAAAAATTCTATACGGCTACACAAAAAATTGATCCAGAATCCGCGACCCAGCAATTTCTCAATCGGGTCGGCATCGAATCATTTTATCAAGCCATTCGTCCCTACCCGCCTAAGGTAATCGTATCAACCTATCCGACGGCTGCCGGCGTGGTGTCTACGTTGAAGCGGCAAGAACGCATTGAGGCGCTCAACTATGTTGTGATGACGGATTATAGCATCCACTCGCAATGGATTCATCAGTATGTCGACTTATACTTTGTCGGAGGCCTAGATATGAAAGACGCCCTGGTAAACCGGGGCGTTCCCAAAGAGCGGGTTGTGGTGAGCGGTATCCCGGTTGATGGCCGGTTCTCTTTACCCGTCGACGAGGAGGCGGTTCGCAAAAGCCTGGGGATTGGGAATGAGCCCGTGATTTTATTTATGGGCGGTTCTTATATGCCCATTAACGAGTTTGCTCAGATCTTGTCTGACATCGACCACATGACGGTGCCGCACGCGACGGTGGTCGTCGCGGGGCGCGAGACCCGGCGGCTTCGAGTCGCTCTGGATTATCAGGCCCAAGCCACGCACCCCATTGTCGTTCTGGGCTATGTCGACAACGTCCATGAACTGATGGGTGTGAGTAACCTGTTGGTGAGCAAGGCCGGTGGATTGACGACGACGGAGGCTTTGTGCCGGGGCCTGCCGATGTTGATCTATCGACCCATCCCCGGGCAGGAAGATGCCAATGCGGCCTATGTGGTGCGGCATAAAGCCGGTCTTTTAGCGCGAGACCATCGTGATGTCTCGGGCCTTTTGGACCATTTGTTAAACCATCCTTGGGAGTTGAAGGCTATGACGCGACAAGCCCGCTTCCTGGGACATCCCAACGCCGCGACTCTCATCGCCGGACGCATTCGAGACGCTATGGCTGCGATGCCGGCGCATGTCCAGTAGGTGAGCGCGCGGCACGTCGCCTGAGGAGTGACGGAACACAATGTGGTGGTTAGCCGGGCTTATTGTCGGCCTTTGGGCGGTTATGTATGCGATACCGGATGTGTGGTTTCATCATCTGCAATGGGGAGCATTTTCCGGATCGCGGGAACGACCCGAAGTGGCGTTGACATTTGACGACGGTCCGGGCCCTGATACGAACGCAATTTTGGATGAACTCAAGCATCTCGGGGTTCATGCCACATTTTTTTTGGTATCGGCACGAGCCCATTTGCAGCCGGAACTTGTGCGGCGCTTTCGTGAGGAAGGCCACGAAATCGGACTGCATATGCCCCAGCATGTGTCCGCTTATCTCATGACGCCTTGGCACAGTTACCGGCAGGTAAGAGCCGGATTGGCCCAAATTGAGGCGCTCATAGGTGCCCGACCGGTGTTTTTTAGACCGCCCTGGGGACACATGAATCTTGGAATCTGGATCGCGGTTAAGCGCTTACGGCTCACCCTGGTCTTTTGGAACATCGCGCCGGACGATTGGCGCTCGGACCGGACTTGCCAGACCATTTATCGCTATGTCGTACAACTGGCCATGCCTGGTGCCGTGGTGGTGCTGCACGATGCGGGGGGCTCCCGCACCTGCACCGTGGAGTCCTTAAGCCCCATGGTCAAAGGGCTAAGGGCGTTGGGTCTCACTCCCGTCACGTTGGGCGCGATGACTCAGGATGGGTCGTTGTTAAGGCGTCTTTGGATGTGGTGGGAACTTCGCTTTACCCGGAGTTGGAACATTCAGACCGTGCCGAACCGGGACGGTGGAGAACCATTTTTGCGAATGGGTCACATTATCTATCGCGGACCTGGGATACGCATTGCTAAAGACCGCGTGCTTCAATCGGGAGATCCTTTCGGCGAAATTCACTTCAGCAATATAGCGCTCGCTCAGTTTAGCGGACAAGCGATGTCTGGTTTAAAAGCACTTCATAGCGTTATGGCAGCCTTGCATGATCTGGCGGCCTGGATTCAGACCGAGCCCGAATATGGGGACGTGGTCGCGGTAGGCGGAGTGACCTTGCTCGATGCCGAACGCTCTTTAGATCGCTTAGGGTTTCAGCGGGTGCCGGTCACCGGTTGGACTAAATGGTCGATGTGGTTTTATCTGATTGTGCTGATGTCTATCTATCATGAAAGCGGCTGGAAGACTCTAAAACGCTTTTCCCGATTAAAGCCGATCCGCTTGGTGATGGACCGGGATACGTTAATGGCGCGATATGCAAGGCCAAGAAAGTCTCTGACAAAGCCTTTGGCGCCTCGTTAACGAAGGCCCGGTTCATGATCCCATCCCGGGTTGAGGGTCTGAATGACGGCGTCGCGAAACGCCGGATCATCGCGGACCATTTGGCGAATCACCTCTAATAAGGTCTTTTGAAAGTAACTGCCCTTGGCGTCGTCGGGGCGAAGCCACGACAAAAGAAAGTCTGCCATGACTTCGGAAATTAAAGCCTCGCCTTGGTCGGTCCGAAAGAACCGGTGCAGCCATTGTTCAATATGCGGTTCCAAGACGGCTTCAATGCGTTCCTCAATGTGATGGTTCAACCGGTCGCGAATCATAAAAAACCTCCAAATAGGCGGGCGTTGGTGGTAAATAGTGGGTGACCCGAGGCTCCATCCTATGATACCATAGATGGGCACGAGACTGAATATTCGACATAGTTCGGGAAGGGACCGAATTAACCCCTGGGAGGAATGTCTGATGAACGACTCCAAGGTTACCATTAATTTGAGCGTAAACGGTCAGGACACCACCGTGCGGGTACCGAGTCGCACCTTGTTGTCCGAGTTGCTGCGCGACACGTTAGGGTTAACAGGGACCCACGTGGGGTGTGACACGTCGCAATGCGGCGTGTGTACCGTATGGATGGATGGATTGGCCGTAAAGTCCTGCACGATTTTGGCGGCTCAGGCGGACCAATCGGCGGTGGTTACGGTCGAAGGGCTAGCCCGCGGCATAACGCTTCATCCGGTTCAGCGCGCCTTTCAAGCTGAACATGGTTTACAGTGCGGGTTTTGCACCCCAGGCGCCATGATGTTGGCCGCATGGTATATTCAGCATCATCACGAGACGTCCGAAACGGCCATTCGCGAGGCCTTAGACGGACTGATTTGCCGCTGCACCGGATACGAAAACATTGTACGGTCCGTACAGCGGGCACTGGCCTTCCAACAGGAAGATGAAACACCCGTTGCGGCGGGTCGAGAGGAGGAAGTATCCTCATGAGTCGTAAGTTATGGGGCGAAAATGTGGCCCGCCGCGAAGATATACGACTAGTCCAGGGCCAAGGTCAGTTTACCGATGACAGAGTCTTGCCCGGTATGCTCTATGCGGCTATATTGCGCAGTCCACACGCCCACGCTAAAATTCGCCAGATCGATGTTGCGTCCGCGCAGAAAATGCCCGGTGTAATCAAGGTCTATACGGGATCGATGGTGAGCGGGCACCTAGGGACTATCCCTACGGCTTGGATCCCCCCGGACTCTCAACTGAAAATGGTTCCTCATCCTCCGTTGGCGGTGGATCGCGTGCGGTATGTCGGCGAAGCGGTCGCCCTAGTGGTGGCTCAGGATCCTTACCAGGCCGAAGAGGCGCTTTACAGGATTCTTGTCGATTACGAACCGCTCCCTGCCATAAGCGACCCCGTACAGGCGCTCGAGTCGTCCAGCCCGCGTCTGCATGAAGAGGCGCCAGAAAATGTGGCTCTGCATTGGAAAGTGGGCACGGACACCGACGAGGTTTTTTCCGGGGCCGATGTCGTGGTGCGTCAGACCTTTCGTCAGCAACGCCTCATACCCAATCCTATGGAGCCGCGCTCCGCGCTGGTACAATACAATAGCGCCACCGGTGACATGACGGCTTGGCTGACGACGCAAAACCCCCACATTCACCGGTTTCTCATGTCGGGAATCTTGGGCATCCCGGAACATAAATTGCGAGTAATCGCCCAGGATGTCGGGGGAGGATTCGGGAGTAAAATCGCTTGCTACGCGGATGAAGTGCTTACCGCGTTCGCGGCCCGGGATCTCATGCGTCCCGTCAAGTGGACCGAAAGCCGCTCGGAGCACTTTGTGGCCACGACTCACGGGCGGGATCATTACGATGAAGTGGAATTGGCAGGCACAAAAGCGGGACGGGTCTTGGCCGTGCGTGTGAAGACCTACGCGAATATGGGGGCGTATCTGTCGACAGCGGGACCCGGAGTGCCCACGATTCTCTTTGGGCTCATCGTCAATGGGGCCTATGACATCGCCCAGGCGTCGGCGGAAGTCTATGGGGTCTTCACCAACACCACGCCGGTTGATGCCTACCGGGGGGCAGGTCGGCCTGAGGCGACTTTTCTGATCGAGCGCATCATGGATGTCTATGCCCGAGAAATCGGCATGGATCCGGTGGAACTGCGACGCATCAATCTGATCAAAAAAGAGCAATTTCCTTACACCAACCCGTTTGGGATTGTCTACGATAGTGGGGACTACCACCAGACTCTAGACCTGGCCCTTAAGACGTTGGATTACGCCAGTTTGCGGCAAGAGCGGGAAGCCTTGCGGCGTCAGCACAAGTACATGGGGGTCGGCTTTAGCACCTATGTGGAGATGTGTGGACTGGGTCCGTCGCAAGTGGCGGGAGCCGTGGGATTCCAAGGCGGCTTGTGGGAAAGCGCGACCATTCGGCTGCATCCCACCGGTAAAGCGACCGTATTGACGGGGGCGTCCCCCCACGGGCAGGGGGAAGAGACCACCTTTGGCCAGATTGTGGCGGATCGCCTGGGCATTCCCCTCGAGGATATCGACGTGGTCCATGGCGATACCGATCGGGTCTCTATGGGGTGGGGTACTTATGGTTCCCGGAGCACAGCCGTCGGAGGGGGGGCCTTAGCGAAGGCGGCCGACCGCATTGTGGAGAAGGCCAAAATCATTGCGGCCCACATGCTGGAAGTTCCGGTGGGGGCCGTGCAATATGACGCGGGCCAATTTTATCCCGAAGGCAGCCGCGAACGGGCGGTCGGGATACAAGATGTGACTTTGCAGGCCCATCTTGGCTGGAACCTTCCCGAAGGGGTAGAGCCGGGCATGGAAGTGAGCGCATTTTATGATCCGACCAACTTTACGTATCCGTTTGGGACGCACGTGGCGGTCGTCTCGGTGGATCCGGACACCGGTGAGGTCAAACTCTTGCGCTACCTGGCCGTGGATGATTGCGGACCCGCGATCAATCCGATGATCGTGGAAGGGCAAGTCCATGGGGGGGTGGTTCAAGGCGTTGGGCAGGCGTTGTACGAGGGCGCCGTTTATGATGGCGACGGCCAACTGGTGAGTGGTTCGTTCATGGATTATGCCATGCCTAAGGCCCGTTTCTTTCCACGGCTTGAGACCCAGCGCACCGAAACCCCATCGCCTCACAATCCTTTAGGGGTGAAGGGCGTCGGCGAGACCGGCACCATAGCATCGACGCCAGCGGTGGTTAATGCGGTGATGGACGCGCTTTCCAGTTTTGGCGTGGTGAATTTGGACATGCCGCTCACGCCGCCCAAGGTGTGGCAAGCCATCCAAACGTCGATGGCAAAGGGGGGACCATCATGATTGCAGCGGAAATCGGCTACGAAAGGGCTAAGACTATTGAGGAGGCTCTGTCGCTTTTGAGCCAGGACGTTGATGCCAAACTTCTGTCCGGGGGACATAGCCTGGTGCCTCTCATGAAGCTAAGACTGGCCCAGCCGTCCACACTGATTGACGTGTCGAAGATTCCGGAGTTGCGGACGTTGGATGTGGAGTCAGAGCGCATTACCATAGGCGCCGGCGTCCGCTATTTTGAGCTCTTGGGCGACACCCGCCTTGAAGAATTAATGCCGGTGATAGCGCAAGCAACATCGGTGATTGCCGATCCCCAGGTGCGTCATCGGGGGACGATTGGCGGGGCGGCCGTTCACGCCGATCCCACGTCAGATCTCGCAGCCGTGTTTTTGGCACTGGAAGCCCGCTTTCACATTCGGTCCGCCGCGGGCCGGCGGATTGTCCCGATTGAGGACTGGTACCTAGCGCCTCTGACCTCGGCCTTGGAACGCGACGAGATGCTGGTGGCCGTGGAGTTTCCCCGGCCGATTCCCCGCCGCCAGGCTTATGTGAAGTTTAGCCATCCCGCTTCGGGCTATGCTTTGGCCGGGGTTGCGGCGATTATGGACCTAACTCAGCACGGGCTAGTGCAAGGGGCCGGGATTGCGGTGACCGGGGCGGCCACCATGCCCTTTAGGGCATCGACAGCCGAGGCCTGGCTGCAAGGCCGCCCACTCAATGCGGAGAGTGTCGCGATGGCGGCTCAAGTCGGGGCGGATGATGGTACGTATGATGCAGACGACGGGCAATACCCAGCCGTTTACCGAAAAAATCTGGCGCGCGTGATGCTAGCGCGGGCACTCGAAAAACTAGCGCCGCAATAATCGATGGGGGGCGCCGACTCTTCTGGGGTCGGCGCTTGCCAATATAGGGGGTGTGTTGGAGAGTCCATGCGGCATTCCTTTAGTAATCCCGATGAACTTTTGCGTCGTTTAGACGCTCATGACTACCTGGCCGACACGGGATTAGCCACCGCACTGTTCTTGGCACTCGTCTTGGAACGGCCCCTCTTGCTGGAGGGCGAACCGGGCGTCGGCAAGACCGAGTTGGCCAAAGTGATGAGTGTGGTATTGGGTCGTCCGCTGATTCGCTTGCAGTGCTATTACGGAATTGACATCAAGTCTGCGGTGTACGATTGGAATTACGCCCGGCAAATGCTGCACATTAGGTTGGCGGAAGCCCATCAGTCACCCAGTGAGCTGGAAAAAGACATTTACTCCAGCGATTTTCTCGTCAAACGGCCGCTGCTGACGGCGATTTCATCCCATCCCGCGCCGGTGCTTTTGATTGACGAAGTCGACCGGACCGACGAAGCCTTTGAGGCGCTGCTTTTGGAGTTTTTAGGGGAGTTTCAGGTCAGCATCCCGGAAATCGGTCCATTTGCTGCCAAAGAATTGCCATTGGTGATTTTGACCTCAAACCGCACCCGGGATATCCATGACGCCTTAAGACGGCGGTGCCTTTACTATTGGATTGACTATCCCGATCCGACACGGGAATTCGCCATATTGACGCGTCGCCATCCCGATCTGGGCCGTGAGCTGGTGCGCCACGTGGTGACGTTTGTGGGCGAACTGCGCCGTCAGCCTTTGGTCAAAAGGCCGGGTTTGGCCGAAAGCCTGGAGTGGCTCAACGCTCTTTCGGCCTTGACCACCCGGGAATTATCGCTATCGGTTGTGGACAAGACGCTGGGGCTTTTGCTGAAATACTATGACGATATTGACTTGATGCGCCGTCAATCCCCGGATGGCATACCCCTGGCGGAAGAATTGTTAAAGAAAGGCGTAGCTCGTGGCGACGGCTGATGCCCAGGTTCTCATCAAAAATCTCAGAAGTTTACTTAGAGGGCTAAGGCGTCTAGGCCTTATCTTGGGCCACGCCGATCTCAGCGCCGCTGTGGAGGCTTTGACGGTGAGCCGTGCCCAGGATATGGACTCCTTTTATGCGGTATTGGTGGTGCTTTGGTGCAAAACCCCCCAGGAAATTGAGCTCATGAGCCAGGCCTTTATCCAGTGGGTATTGTTGCTGAGCCGACCCGATGGGGGCCCCTTGTCTGAACACACGCTTCTAGCGGCACTGGCTGAACGGCATGGAAAACAAAGGGGCGCGGCGCATCCGTCCTGGTGGTCAGACTCCCAGGAGACTTTCACCGACCGATCGGGTTCTCTCGTGCTCACCCAAGGGGCAAGCCGGTCGGAGGTGTTGCAGCACGAGCCGCTGGACCGGTTGACTGACGAAGAGATTGCTTGGCTCATCACCTGGTATCGACCCCGAAAGCCTCTCATGATGCAGGCGTATATGGTGCACAAATCGGACAACGGCCGGTTTTTCAGCCCCTCGTTTACCATTCGGTATGGGCGTGAAGGATCCGAATGGGTCCGGATGCACTTTGACGACCGCACGAATGAGCCGTTACGCCTGACGGTGCTAATAGACATGAGTGGTTCCATGGCGGCCTTCCATCGGCCCCTCTTGCAGTTTATGCATGCGATGATGCGCCATCAGCGGGGCCTGTCGGTCTATGCATTTTCTACCAGACTGACCTCGTTGACACGTTCCTTGCGACACTTTTATGTGGAACGGGCCTTAGAAGACGCCTCGGCTTTGGTGGTTGATCGCGGAGGGGGCACCCGGATTGCCGAAAGTGTCGAATCGCTCTGGCGTCGCGAACGGGGTCGCGGGTTAACCGCCCGCTCGACGGTGGTCTTGGTGTCGGATGGGTTTGAAGATGGTGACGGTCAGCTCTTGCGGCGCTGGAGTGCCCGTCTGGAGCACTATGTCAGCGGCCGGTTCTACTGGTGGAACCCGTATTCCCTGGAAGACCCGAAAACCTCAGCCGTTCCGTCAGTTCAAGCGCTGGCGGCGCATGCGGTCTACACCGGGATTGCCAATTTTCAGGCGCTAAGCCGGGCGTGGTCCCAACTCGATCGCCCGAGCGCGTTATAATGTCACTAGTATGGTCACGAAAGGTAGGGACAATGATGGAACTCAAGGGCCGTAAGGTGATTGAAGCGAGTCCCGAAGTTTGTTTTCGGTTGTTGAGGGATCCGGATGTTTTAGTGCGGACCATGCCTGGATTAAAGGAGCTGGAACCTCAGGAAGATGGTACATATCGTGCTGTCATGGAAATGGGCGTGGGCGCCATTAAGGGACGGTATGCGGGTCGGCTCTCCATGGAGGACGTGGTGGACAACACCTCCTATCGACTGGTGATGGATGGTCAGGGACCCGGCGGGTTTGTCAATGTGAATTTAATGGTCCAGTTTAATAGCCAGGAACCCGGATGCGAAATCCAGTACGAAGGCGAGGCCAAGGTCGGAGGGACGGTGGCCGGGGTAGGCCAACGCATGTTGGGCGGTGTCTCTACCTTCATCATGAACCAGTTTTTCGACAAAGTGGCCAAAGAGGCCCAACAGCAGTAATCGACACGGGAGGGGGATCGCATGTCTTCGATTCGTGAAGTGCGGCTTATGCTACAAACGGCCCAGATCTGGGAAGAGGAGGGGAATCGTCTGGCCCTGTTGACGCTCGTCAACGTTAAGGGGTCGGCCTATCGACGGCCCGGGGCCAAAATGGTGATGGCGTCTCATGGCCGTATGCAAGGGACACTGAGTGGGGGGTGCCTGGAGGGGGATCTGTTTTTGCATGCGGAACGGGCCATGAATGAAGGGACGCCGCTTCTTTGCCGGTACGACTTGACCGAAGATGAAATGTGGGGACTCGGGATTGGGTGTAAGGGACAGGTGGAGATCTGGATTGAGCCCCTGTCCATGACCGATCCATTTTGGAAAGGGTTGTCTCAAGCGGTGACTCAGGATCAGCCGGTCATTTGGGGAGGTGAAGTACCCCTGGGGACCCGCTTTTTTGCGCCGGAGCGTGCCTTGTGGCAAGTGTCGGGCGAAAAGCCGATACCATTTGGGTGGGATGAAGTGGAATCTTACGGTTCGACGGGGGTGTCTGAAGGGTTTTGGTGGGACGTGATGCGTCCACCCGAACGTTTGATTATCGCCGGGGCCGGACATGACGCCAGGCCGGTTGCCAAGTTGGCTCAAGCGGCGGGATTTGACGTGGTCGTGCTTGACCCGCGCGATCTGGTGAATACCGATGAACACTTCCCCGGTACGGTGCATTTGGTCAAGAGCGCTCTTGAGGCGCGTGACGACGAGGTCCGCGACAGCATGTGGGTCATCATGAACCACCATCAACGGCGCGATGAAGAAGCGCTCCAACAGGCGAGCCGCAGCCGGCCCCGTTTTGTGGGGGTGCTGGGTCCGCGCGCACGAACCGAAGAGATGATCGCACATACCAAGTTGGCGCCCGGATTGCCACTTTATAGTCCGGTGGGCTTGGATCTTGGGGCAGAGAGTCCGGACGAAGTGGCCATCAGCATCGTATCGGAACTCATGGTCGCCCGCGCCCATACCGAGGGGGGATCGCTCAATGGCCAGGACCGGATCCACCGCTGATGCCGTGGTGATTATTTTGGCGGCAGGATTGGGGCGTCGGATGGGGGGCGTGTCTAAAAAGGACTTGGCTTGGGAGGACGGATCTACCCTGCTGGACTATGCGGTCAGGCTGATCAATGAAGCCGGGATGGCCAGCCTCGCGGTGATCCACGACCCCCAGCCTGGCACCGGGATGGTCTTTAATCCCCATCCGGAACACGGCTTGTCGAGTTCGTTGCAGGTGGGGCTTGATGCGGTGCGCGAACGTTTTGGCCCGGTTCCTGTGGGGGTGTTGCTCGTCGACCAGCCCTTTGTGACGGTCAGCGATCTTCGTAAGGTGTATGACCATTTTCAGGACCGGTCTGATGTGATCCATGCCATTCGGCCCCGGTACGATGGCATTCCAGGCCACCCCGTGTTTTTTGACGCGGGTTGGGATGATGTAGTCTGGAAGCTTGACGGAGATCAAGGGCTCGGGGGCGCTTTGTTAAGCCGTCCGGATGTCGCCTGGATTGACTTGGCGGTGTCTTTTAGACCCAACCCCAGTTTTGACGTGGACACCCTAAATCGGTACGAAGAGGCCTTGGTGCTTTTAAAGGGGGAAAAGATTAATGGATCGTAAGGGAAACGACATTGTCTGGTATCCGCCTTTGGACGTGATCGCCAAAAGCCACCTTCAAGCCTTTTTGAATCAATATGGGATCGACAGTTTAGAGGGATTGCGCCGGCGGGCGGCCCAAGACCCCGCTTGGTTTTGGGACGCGGTGGTAAAGATGCTGGATTGGCCTTTTGTCGAACCGTATCACACCGTCATGGATGTCAGCCGGGGAATCCAATGGCCGCAGTGGTTCGTGGGGGGCACCTCTAATGTCGCCTTGGCGGCTTTGGACCGCCATGTTCAAGACGGTCGGGGATCGCAATGGGCCCTAATCGAAGAGACCGAACCCGGCCGGATTCGTCATCTGACGTATTCTGATCTCAGACAAGCGGCCGACCGTTTGGCTTACGGCTTGGAGGCTCTAGGCGTAGGAGCGCAGGATCGCATCGCCCTGTATTTGCCTATGGGTGAGCAGGCGGTCACGGCTCTGATGGCCGCGGCTAAAGTCGGCTGCGTAGTGGTTCCTATCTTTTCGGGATATGGGGCCCCGGCTGTGGCAACGCGGCTTTCAGACTCCGGCGCTAAACTCGTGATAACCGCAGACGGCTTTACGCGCCGGGGCCGGGTCGTGGAGATGAAGCAAGAGTCTGACAAGGCCATCGATCAAGCGGCGACGGTAATGCACCAGATTGTGGTGCGGCGTCTGGGCCTGCCGATTGCCATGCGGCCGGATCGCGATCGAGACTGGGACGAGATATTGGCTAAGGCACCGGTCAAACCGTACCCGACCAAGGCGGTGGCCAGCGAAACGCCCCTGATGGTTATTTACACCTCCGGGACCACAGGTCGGCCCAAGGGCGCTGTGCATCCGCACTTGGGATTCCCTTTAAAAGCCACTCAGGATCTCTGGCATGCCTTTGATTTAAAGCCAGACGACATCTTGTTTTGGTATACCGACATGGGCTGGATGATGGGCCCTTGGATGGTGTATGGGGGATTGGTGACTGGCTGTACTCTTGTGCTGTACGATGGAACCCCGGACTTTCCCAATGCGTCGCGGCTGTGGGATATGATTGAGCGTCATCAGGTGAGTGTGTTCGGAATTTCCCCGACCGCGATAAGGGGGCTCATGGCGCATGGGGATCAGCCGTTAGCGGGGCATCGCCTGGACTCATTGAGGGTGTTGGGATCGTCCGGGGAGCCTTGGAACCCCGATCCCTGGCATTGGTTTTTTCAAAAGGTAGGTCAGGGGCGTTGCCCCATTATTAACTATAGCGGCGGCACCGAGATTTCTGGAGGTATTTTAAGCGCCTTTGTGACTGAGCCGCAAAAGCCTACCGCGTTTAACGGTCCGATTCCTGGCATGGTGGCGGAGGTGGTTGACCAATCGGGTCAACCCACCGAGAATCAAGTGGGGGAACTCGTGATTCGTGCGCCTTGGCCTGGCATGACTCGGGGATTTTGGGGGGACAAAGACCGCTATTGGGACGCTTATTGGAGCCGGTGGCCGAATGTGTGGGTGCATGGCGATTATGCCAAGATAGATGCCGACGGATTTTGGTATATTGTAGGTCGGAGTGACGATACCATTAAAGTGGCCGGAAAGCGCCTAGGACCGGCAGAAGTCGAGTCGGTGCTGGTCTCGCACCCAGCCGTCCTGGAGGCTTGCGCCATTGGAGTGCCTGATGAGGTCAAAGGGGAAGGTTTGGTATGCTTTGTCGTCATAAAAGATAGTTATACTGAGGCCAAAGGCTTGCCGGATCTCCTGCAAGAATATGTGGCACACCATATGGGCCGGGCCTTAAAACCCCAGGCTCTCTTTTTAGTCCCAGAACTGGCCAAGACTCGCAATGGCAAGGTGGTGCGACGGGCGATCAAGGCCAGCTATTTGGGCCTCCAGCAACAGGATTTGTCGGCCGTGGAGAATGTCGACGCGCTTGAGGCAGTGCGTTTAGCGGGAAAATCGGGATAGGGGGCACCGACATGCTTAGAACCGATAGTGGGCTGAAGTATTTTAGCGGGGGACAAGGTATGGAAGCCGTCATCTGCCATCCCAGTCTAGGGCTGGGACGGTTTTTGTTTTATCGCATGCTGCCATCACTATCGCGGCGGTATCGCGTTTTTACCTATGACCCGCGTGGTATTGGAGACAATGAGGCCCTCGATCCGAGCCTTTCCGCCTGGGTGGAGGATGTCGGGCAACTAATGGAGATAGCCGATTGCCCCTGCCACTTGATAGGAGTCTCGTTGGGGACCTGGGTGATGAGTCGGGCCGCCGTGGCCTGGCCGGACCGGATGGGCCGACTGGTGCTCATGGGTGCGACTAGAGAGTTTGAGGACGGCGTCCAACAAGTTCAAGCGCGCCGTCAGGAACTAAGCCAGACTCCCGGATCCATGGAGGATTTTGCCCGCCGTTATGCGGATAGTACCCTGGCGGACTTTGTGGATGGGGAATTGAAAGAGCAGCTTATTGTGGATATGACGACATGCGATCCCCAACGCTACTTAAGCGCGATGGCCGAAATTTACTTGACGAGCAATGCTGCGGTCTTTCCCCGGATCAAGGTCCCAACTCTAATTGTGGTGGGGACGCGAGATACCAGGACAAGCCCGGCTGACGCCGATGCAGCGGCGAGCCTGATACCGAAGAGTCAGGTCCGGGTCGTGCCCGATGCGGGCCATTTGGCACTGTTAGACCAACCACGCCGAATTCAGGATTTAGTGGAAGCTTTTTTGGCAACGGGGGAGCTCGATGTCTGATGGAAGACCATCTGCGCACCGTATGGCTGAAAACGCTCACCATTGTGGGCCCTACGTTATTTGTGGCGGTCGGCGAGTTCGTGCGCGAAGTTTACTTACGCAAGCACTTGCCCCATTATATGGTGAGTGCCATTGCCGTGGCCACTACATTGGTGGCGGCGGTAGTCTTTTCTTGGTATATGTTCCGGGCCCTGGAGGGGTTGGAAACCGAGCGGCGCACGTTTAAAGAGGCGCTCTTATCGCTTAAGGAGCGGGAGCGGTTGGCACGCGAGATGCACGATGGGTTGTCGCAAAATTTATCCGTGCTTAAGCTAGAAGCATACAAGCTTAAAGGATTGGTTCATGAGCAGCCAGAATTGTTAGAGACAATAGATAGCTTAGATAAGCTTATCAATCAAACCTATCTCGAAGTGCGTCAAACCTTGTATGATTTGAGGGCTAGCCAACGGCTGGATGAAGGGTTTTGGCCCACCATTGATCGCCAGATCCAAGAGTTTCGGCGTCAAACCGGGGTCGAGGTTGTGGTTCAATCGTCGATGGCATCTCAGGAGCCCTGGAGTCAACTGGCATCGGTGCATATATTGCGGATAGTGCAAGAGGCCCTGACCAATGTGCGCAAGCATGCCGGGGCGAGTACGGTGGTGCTAACGTGCCGGGAAGCGGGCGTGGGGGTCGAATTCACGATTCACGATGATGGATGCGGGTTTGCTGCGAGACCCACGGGGAGCGACGATCGGTACGGACTCTTCGTGATGCAGGAGCGTGCGGAATCGGTAGGGGGACGATTGCACGTGGAGAGTCAACCGGGTAAGGGCACGACCGTGACGTGGGTGGTTCCCCGGGAAGGGAGGCGCAATATCGGTGCCAAAGGCGCGGCTCATGTTGGTGGATGATCATGTGCTGTTTCGCTCGTCGTTGGCTCAATTAATCGGCCAAGAGTCTGATCTGGCTGTGGTTGGGGTTGCTATAAGCGGCCATGAGGCAGTTGCAAGGGTGCATGATATCCGACCGGATTTAGTGCTAATGGACATCAACATGCAGAACGGAGACGGCATATGGGCCACGCGTCTCCTTAAAGAGCAAGATCCTGACTTGAAGGTTTGCATGCTGACGGCTAGCGACGACGATGAGTTTTTGCTGGAGGCTATCCGCGCCGGCGCTCAAGGCTACCTCATCAAACACATGGATCCCCAAGAGTTTGTTCAAGAGATTCGGCGCCAACTGTATGGAGATCCCATTGTTTCTGAAGAGGTGGCCGCCAAAATTGTGCGGGCGGTTTCATCATCAGAGCGACCCAAGGAATGGGATGGCGACCCTCTGTCCGCATTTACCGCTAGAGAGACCGATGTTTTAAAGTGGGTGGGTCAGGGCAAAACCAACCGCCAAATCGCCGAGATCCTGGGCATTGCCGAAAACACCGTTAAAAACCACCTACGCAACATTTTACAAAAACTTCACTTGGATAATCGGGTGCAAGTGGCCGCGTTTGCCATCCGGCGCGGGCTTGCGGACGATTAGAAGGAGGAGACGGCGTGGGGGATCGTGAGATGACGCTCACCGAGCATCTTACCGAACTGCGGCAACGCATCGTCATTATCGTTGCGACTGTCGGGGTGTTGTTCTTGGGGGGGTTCTGGGCGTCGCGCCCGGTCCTGCACTGGCTAGTCCAACGTGCCCACGTCAAGCATATTGTCGTGATCGGTGTTCCCGAGGCATTTTTCGCCTTAATCAAAGTGGACCTGATGATGTCGTTGGTGGTCGCGTCGCCCTTGATGCTGTATCAAATATCGGCTTTCGTTTTGCCTGGCCTGACGGATACGGAACGACGGGTGGTAGCCCTGGTGGTGGGTCCGGGTCTGGCCTTGTTTTTGGCTGGCATGGCCGGAGGGTTTTTTATCTTTGTGCCGTTGGTGTTGCACGTCATGCTTACCTTTGTGGGGCCCGGCGTGGGCGAGTTCTGGTCGTTGTCCAATTATCTGAACTTTGTCATCTACCTCACCATTCCTTTTGGTTTTATGGCGGAACTGCCCTTGGTGTCGGGTGTCATGGCGCATTTGGGACTCATCCAGCCTTCTATGTTTCGCCGCTATCGCCGGTACGCGATTGTCGTGGCTTTTCTCATCGCCGCAATTATTGCCCCGCCGGACGCTCTGTCCATGTTGGTCATCGGTTCCGCCATCTACCTGGTTTATGAGGTTAGTCACATGGTGGCGCGAATCTTTTACCGCCCGGATAGCGCCAGCACGGAGACTCTTCCGGAGCCTTGGGGCGAAAATAATCCGTAGGGTTATTTTAGATGGGTTGATGCCTTGTTAAATTCTCCTGGCCAATCCGAATACTTGCACTTGGCAAGGAATTTGCCAACGGTTACACTGACCAGGTGGAAGGAGGGACCTCGCATGGGTGTCAATCATGTGCTCTTTATCGTTACCTTTATTTTTGCCCTATTATGGTTCGGATTATTAGTCCAGGAAAAATGGAGCTATGTCATGCTGGGGCAGCCCGCGGACCGTAGTCAGAATAAGGGCCAGCGCTGGCGAAGCGTGGGCGTTTTCGTATTTGGTCAAAAGCGGTTGTTCAAAGACAAGTATTCCGGGCCTATGCATTTTGCGATTTTTTGGGGTTTTCTGATCCTAACGATCGGATCGGTGATTTTTCTCATCCGCGGTCTCTTTCCCTGGGTGGGAGGTCTAAGGGGGACACCGGAAGATGTCTTAAACGTGGCCACCGACATCATGGCCGTGGCCGTCTTGATTGCGCTTTTTATGGCAGCGTACAAACGATATGTCATTCGGCCCAAACGGTTGGTGCGCAACTTTGATGCGTTGGCGGTCCTAATTCTGATCGCGATTGTGGTGCTGTCCGACGTCGCGATCGAGTCATTCGGATTAGCACTGCACCCCCATGCGGGTTGGGCGCCGATCGGCAGTCTCTTGGCAGCTTGGTTTCGAGGATTTGGCGTGGGACCGGACCGCACGGGCGTATTGGTGGCCGACTGGATTAAATTACTCTCGTTGATGGGCTTTCTCGTCTATCTCCCTTACTCTAAGCACTTCCATTTGTTCGTCGCGCCTTTGAATATCTACCATCGCAATTTAGAGCCATTAGGCCGTCTGCCTAGTTTAGATTTGGAGGATGAACAAGCCGAGTCGTTTGGTGTCGGCCAAGTCACCGATCTCACCTGGACGGATTTGATGGACGCCTACGCGTGTGTCCAGTGTGGTCGCTGTACGGAGCAATGTCCCGCCAATTACACGGACAAGCACCTTTCCCCTAAACAAATCATGGTGGACTTAAGGCATCAACTCGAGGCGGTCGGCCCGATTCTGAACACACCCGAGGCGGCGCGCACCCAAGCCGAGCAAGAGCGACTGGAACTCCCGATGGCGGGAGGGGTCACCCCCGCCGAAGACTTGTGGGCGTGCACGACGTGCGGAGCCTGTGTGGAAGCCTGCCCAGTCTTTGATGAGCATGTCGTCAAGATTGTCGGGATGCGCAGGCACCTGGTATTAACCCAGGGGGAAATGCCTGATGAAGCCCAAATGTTCTTTAAAAATGTGGAGAACGCCGGCAATCCCTGGGGCCTGGGGTTAGATAAGCGGCAGCAGTTCGCCCAGGAATTGGGGATTAAAGACCTATCGCGGGGCGAGACAGCCGAGGTTCTGTATTGGATGGGATGCGCGGCCACCTATGATGATCGGGCCCGCAAGGTAGCTCAGGCGACGGTGAACCTCATGAAATCGGCGAACATCGATGTCGGCGTGTTGGGCGCCCGCGAGACCTGCAATGGGGAAGCAGCCCGGCGTATGGGCAACGAATATCTCTTTCAGACGCTGGCGCAGCAGAACGTGGAAACGCTCAACGATTTGGGTGTCAAGACGATTGTCACTACTTGCCCCCATTGCTTTAACACGCTGAAGAACGAATACCCATTCTTTGGGGGAGAATATGAGGTCATTCATCATAGTGAATATCTATCGCGGCTAGTGGCACAAGGACAGTTAACCCCACATGGGAACGACACTGTAGCGACGGTTACCTATCACGACTCGTGCTACTTAGGGCGGTACAACGACATCTTTGACGAACCCCGCGACGTGTTAAAGTCGGTTCCCGGCCTGAACATGGTCGAGATGGATCGCAATCGCGAAAAGAGCTTTTGCTGCGGGGCCGGCGGTGGTCGCATGTGGATGGAAGAAAAGGTAGGTCAGAAGATTAACCAAGCGCGAACCGAACAGGCCTTGGCGACCGGTGCGGGCACGATTGCGACGGCATGCCCCTTTTGCCTAACCATGATGCGCGACGGAGTCCAATCCCTCGGAGCGGAAGAGACCGTTCAGGTAAAGGACTTCTCGGAAATATTGGCGGAGAATATTTTGCCCATGGCGCACTAGGCGATTGGCGGAGAACGACTTCGGGGGAATTTCAGGCGTCGGCTTGAAGCACTCTGTAGGGCATTGTATAAGGCGATGGGGCTGGCACATAAGTATACGTATGTGAGGCATGAAACTTAGACTCGGCTCGATCTGAGCGAGAAATTCCTTGGCATAAATAATGGGCACCGCCCGGTGAGGGCGATGCCCTGGTTACCGTGATGCGAGGAACTACGGTTGTCGGCCGATGTTTTTCGCCAACTCGTGGTAGATGGCGGGGGTTGCGTAACCAACCTGCCACAACGCTATGCCCGCGAGATGGTTATTTTTCGCCAAGGAAATTTTTTGGCGGATGCTCTTGCGATTTTCCCACCAGTACACATGACTACCGATATGGGCTGTCTCCTCTTGGTAGCGGCTATTCCACGTCGCCTTGGACTTAAGCGCCGGCGTCACGGATTGGTAGGGAATCGTAATCGCGCTGGTGCTGCCGGTGGTCCATTCATACCCGTACAGCGCGACCCCTAGATAGATTTTGGATGGCGGCACAAGAGACTTAAGCCGGGCAATGAGACTTTTGTCCCAGTTCAAGGCCGCGACGGGCCCCGGCGCGGTGCCATCGCCATGTTCGTCATACGTCATCAACTGAAATTGGCTCACTTCTGGTGCCAGGGCCTTGAAGTTGTATGCGCCCCCGGAGTGCGGCACGACGGCTAAAATAATCGTGTCGGTGTGGGGCAGCGTATCGTGCAGCTCGGTCATAAATAGAGTGAGGTCACGGCTGAGCCGGGTGTGGGGCGGCTCGAAGTCTATATCGACTCCTTGGTAGTGGTTAGTCGTCACCAGATGGTCAATACTGGTTACCGCAGCTCTGCGGGTCGCCGCCGTGCTTAAGAATGTCTGCTTGCCAGTGGTATCATTGACCAGGGGCAAGATGGGGATCTTCAGCTTTGCGGCTTCGGCCAGCAGGGGAGCATCTTTGTGCGCGGTGAGCATGCCGCTTGCCGTAGTCGAATACAACAGCGGGGATAGGAAGGTTAAGGAATGGCCCCACGCCCCCAAGGATGTCGGGGGAAGCGCCTTGTGATGGGCCCAGTAACCTATCACCTTCAGTTTCGTGGAGCTGGCTGTGGCCCCAGTTTTACCCTTGCCTTTCACACCCGGGACCGCCTTACCCGTCGTGCCAGGTTTTTTCGTGTGGCCGGTACCCGTCTTTTTGGGGTGGCGTACAGTCGTTGTCTTTGCGGGCCCCTGGCTCTTGGGAGAGGCGTGGCCAATACTGCCGCACCCGGCGGCTACTAGTAGGGATGCTATGCTGACTGCTGGAACTAGTCGAAAATTCATCGACAATCACCTCAGAGTCAGTGTTTGTCCGAACAAGCCGGTCTATGTAGCATCACCAAAGGAATCTGGCGGGAATCTTCTCCGCGTCTTCCAAAATTAGGATTCGCGGGCCTTAAGCCATAATGTTTCGTCCAACACCATGCCGCGGGGATGGTGTCGAAATCCTAAGGACTCATAAAAACCATCCTGACCTTCTGCCGCAAAGAGAGCTATAAAGGACAAGCCTCGTCCCAAAAAGGGGTTCCACGCAACGGGCCTTTATTTGGCGTCCGAGGCCGCGCCCCTGATAGGCGGGATCGACGATGACATCGATATCCAACTCGTTGAACGTCGATTCTTCCTGCTCCAGATATCGAATCCCATAGCGTTCGCACAGGTTCTCCAGTTGGTGGCGGAGTTGCCCATACGAAATCTGCGTGAAGTTTTGATGGCTTCCGTGGGCCATGGTTATTTTGCGCCTCCAATCCGGGTTGTACCCGACGGTCACCCGAAATGCTCGGCATCAAATCCAGGAGGATTCTGTGATGCCGTTATCCTTACCCGAACATTAGGCCTTTTTACGCGAGCTTGCCGCGCAATGCCGACAGGCCCCGAAACGAGAATCTCATCGACCAGGTTCAAACGCTCTGCGGATACAACCGCCTCTATGCCCTCTGTGCGGCCGGGCATCCGCAGCGTTCAGCGTTCTAGTCTGCCATGATGATCGGGATCACCTTAGTGCCATGGCGGATAGGATACCTATTGTTCTCGCTACTTGGCGTGGGGGACTTTTATGTCTTTTTCACGGCAGTTCCGGGCGGTTTTACTGCTTTTTTTAGAGCCAGGGAAGATAATAGACTGGTGAAAAAGCGGGAAGAACCTTGTTTTGAGGCCTTGCGGTCGCTGTGTGACGGCGACCAATCGGTTAATCACAAGGGGCGCCTTGACGCCGAGGTTTCCCATCCGAGTGCGTCGACAAATTTAAACATTGAAGTACATAACTGCATGGATAAGGTATGAATGGCTCTGGCCCAGGGGGAAATCAGATTGGTGAAAGGGGTGTCCACAATGCATCGCATACTCTTGGCGGTTGATGGGCGCCGCGAGTCGTATCAGGCTGCATTGACGGTTCGAGACTGGATGCGCCGCGACAGGAATCTCGAAGTTGCAGCGTTGTATGTGACCGAGATTATCTTCGGTACTCGATTCGGAGGCGGGCCGGTAGTAGGGATGGCTCATGAACGTGAAATGGTTGAGGAAATCCGAGGACAGTTGGAGCATGAAATCTATCGAGGCCTACGCGGCCGGATACAGTTTGTGCGCGTAGCTGGACTCTCGGTTGCGGATATGATTTGTAGAGTTGCGGTCAGTAAGGAGTGCGACACGATAGTGTTAGGAAGCAAAGCGCCGCGCGGCCTCTGGCGTTTTCTGGGCGGCGGCGTTACCCAGAATGTGCTCAAGAAGGCGCCCGTCTCGGTTTTCGTTGTGAGAGCGAAGGCGGCTGACCATGTGCGGCCAGTGCCGCTGAGGGGCCCCCACCAGGCCGGTTAGAAATCAGACGCCTACCACAATAGGGGAGGGCTCGGTCCGTGTGGTCCGCGATGTCAAGGTACGAGGCAACCTGCCGCGGGTCTTTGTTACCTTTCTGACTTGGGAAGCGTATTCCTGCTTTATGGGAGCGACGCCTAGGCCATCTTTTTTAGCTTTTACGTGGCTTGGGGTGCGACCGCCGCTGATCTCTGACAGCCTATAGGCGCGCGGCTCTTATGAAATCGCCGAAGCGGGGCCTCATCCGATTCCACGCGGCCTGACAGTACGAGAACTGTCAGATTAAGTGGAAGCCAGGATCGGACAGCCGGTGTTTTTTCGACATTGACGATGTCCAATATGGCGCACTCCCAACCTACATCCCGTGTCGGGTATGTGCTATCCAAGGCAAGCATTTATTGTGGGTGTAAGACCCCTAGGCTATAATGACCCTGAGGTGTTGAGTATGCGTGTGCAATCTGGCCAGATTGCGGTCGGATTGGCAGCCCTGCTTTTAGGGTTGATGGTCGCGGTGCAGTTCCGTCTAAGGGATGTGGTTCCTCCTTCGACAAACACCAGCCAGTTGCTTATGCTTTTGAGGCAAGCGGATCAGAAGCGAAACCAATTGAGCCAGCAGGTCGCGCATCTCAACATGTTGCTGGACCAGAAGTTGGGTCGCCAGGCGTCGGCGCGGCACTTGAACAGCGTACTCATTCAGGATGAAATTTTGGCAGGTACGGTGCCGGTGACGGGTCCGGGCGTCACGGTCACCTGGTCTAATGGGTCGGCACCGGCTGCGTATCAAATTACCGATATCGACTTGTTGCTGTTAGTCAACGAGCTGAGAGCGGCTGGGGCAGAAGCCATTTCCATTAATGGTCAAAGGATTACAGCCCAGACCGAAATCCGTTCGGCAGCCAATTATATTTTGATTAATCAGGCGCAGTCAGGAGCGCCGTTTACGGTGAAAGCCATCGGGCAGCCCCAGGCATTGTCCGGGGCTTTGACGTTGTCCGGGGGACTTTATGACGAGTCTCAGCAGGAAGGGCTTTCCATGACGATTACTAAGGATAAATCGGTCGATATTCCGGCGGCCCCGCCCTCAATATTGACGGGCATCTCTCAAAAGTCAAGTCCCTAACGTCGGGACGGAAAGGTGTGTGGCATGAGCCAACAATCAGGTGAGCGAATTACATATGCATTGGGGTCGATCCGTGTCCCCGACCACCCCATCATTCCGTTTATTGAAGGGGACGGGATTGGTCCGGATATTTGGCGGGCCACCCAACGGGTGGTGGATGCGGCTTTAAAAAAAAGTTACGGTGGAGCGCGGGAGATTGTTTGGAAAGAAGTGCTGGCAGGCGAAAAGGCGTTCCGGGCCACGGGTGAATGGTTGCCGCAAGCTACGTTAGACGCTCTGTCGGAGTATAAGGTGGGCATCAAAGGTCCCTTGACGACTCCGGTGGGCGGGGGTATACGAAGCCTAAACGTCACCATACGCCAGGAATTGGATCTCTACGCGTGCGTGCGTCCGGTGAGGTATATAGCGGGGGTTCCCTCGCCCATGAAAGAGCCTGAGCATGTCGATATGGTCATTTTCCGGGAGAACACGGAGGACGTCTATGCTGGCATCGAATGGGCCAGCGACTCACCCGAAGCCGTTAAACTCATCCAATTTCTTAATGGGGAACTTAATCGCCAGGTGAATATCCACGCCGGCATCGGAATTAAGCCGATTACCCCCAAAGGCAGTGAACGACTTATTCGCCGGGCCATTCAATATGCTGTCAACCATCATCGACGATCCGTAACGTTGATGCATAAGGGCAATATCATGAAGTTTACGGAAGGTGCTTTTAGGGATTGGGGATATGCCTTGGCGGCGCGTGAATTTGGGGACGTGGTGGTCACCGAGGATGCTCTGTACCAAGAGTACGACGGCAAGCTTCCCGAGGGAAAGATTCTTTTGAAAGACCGTATCGCCGATATTACTTTTCAGCAGGTCTTACTGCGTCCTCGGGAATTTGACGTCATTGCCTGCCCAAATTTGAACGGGGACTATCTATCGGACGCACTGGCCGCCCAAGTGGGCGGTGTCGGGATGGCGCCTGGGTCCAACATCTCTGACGAGGTGGCGGTGTTTGAGGCGACACACGGCACAGCTCCGAAATACGCCGACCTTGATAAGGTCAATCCCAGTTCGCTTATCCTGTCCGCTATCATGATGTTGGAGCACTTAGGCTGGGATGACGCGGCAGAGAATATTCGCCGCGGTTTAGACGGCGCCATTGGAAAAAAGGTGGTGACCTATGACTTGGCCCGGCAGACGGCCGGAGCGCGGGAAGTCAAGACATCGGAGTTTGCCAGCGCCATTATTGACGAACTTTAAATTGGGAGGGATGAATTAATGTTTCGACGCCATAAGATTACGGTGATTGGATCGGGCGCTACGGGAGCGACCACCGCCCACTTGCTCGCCTTAAAAGAGTTGGGGGATATTGTCCTGGTGGACATTCAGGAGGGAGTGCCCCAAGGCAAGGCCCTCGACATGTGGGAATCCGGACCGATTGAGCACTTTTCCATGAAAGTGGTGGGCACCAACGACTATGCGTTAACCAAGGACTCCGACATTATTGTCGTGACCGCGGGTCTACCGAGAAAAGAAGGAATGAGCCGCAACGATCTACTGAAAATCAATTCCGAAGTCGTGGGTGGTGTCGTGAAAGAGGCCGCGCGGCTTTCGCCCGATTCCATGATTGTGGTGTTAACCAACCCGGCCGACGTGATGGCTTATGTCGCCCAAAAAGCGAGTGGATTTCCCCACCACCGGGTCATGGGCCAGGCCGGGGTATTGGACTCCGCCCGCTTTCGCACCTTTTTAGCGGAGGCGCTCCAGGTTTCCCCGAGGGATATTTCGGCATTTGTCATGGGGGGACACGGCGACGACATGGTGCCCCTGGTGCGCTATTCATACGCGGGGGGTATTCCGATCGAAAAACTCCTGTCGCAGGAGGAAATCGCCAAAATTGTCAAACGGACGCGCACGGGCGGCGGCGAGGTGCTTTCGTTGATGAAGGCCTCCGCCTATTATGCGCCAGCATCATCGCTGGCGGAGATGGTCAAGGCGGTCTTATTAGACGAAAGACGGATTCTTCCGGTGATTAGCTACTTGGATGGTGAGTATGGCGAACGCGACATCTACGTGGGCGTTCCGGCGGTTGTGGGCGGCCACGGTGTGGAAAAAGTGCTAGAAGTTGACTTTACCGAGGAAGAAAAGGCTATGTTTCAAAAGTCGGTGTCGTCTGTTCGGGAACCATTGATGCTCCTAAACTTAGACTTAAAAGGGTAGCGAGTGCCGGGCATCCCGGCTTGGCGAAGCTCCGGGTGCTAGGGCTGAGACGATGGCGGTTTGCTGCTTTAGGATGTTGGTAGGGAAACTGGGAGGGGGACAACTCTGGTGAAACAGTACGAGTATCTGGCGAAGGGAGTGCTTCGGGAACATGGCATTCCGATTCCTCCAGGGCGATTGGTCAACAATCCCGGCGAAGCCGCCGAGGCGGTGAGAGACATTGGGCCGGCGGCTCTAAAGGCTCAGGTGCTGGTGGGCGGTCGCGGCAAGGCGGGTGGGATTCGGTTTGCGACGAATCCGGACGAGGCGCGTGGGGTGGCCGCGGCTATGATTGGCATGGACCTTAAGGGTTACACCGTGGAACGCTTGTATGCCGAAGGCAAACTTGAAATCGAACGGGAGTTCTACATATCGGTGACGACCGATCGCAACAAGAAGATACCGCTGGTGATGGCGTCACTGGCCGGCGGTGTCGAAATCGAAGACGTGGACGATTCCAAGATTGTACGACAATGGGTGGACCCGAGGGTCGGAGTGTTGCCCTACTTCGGTCGGGAATTGGCGCAGCGGCTGGGGCTGGAAGGAACCCTAGCGAAAGAACTCGCGGATTTGGTCGTCAAGTTGTACGCGATATTTCGGGAAAAAGACGCGGAATTGGTCGAGATAAATCCCTTGGCGGTGGTGGGGGGGCACCTCATTGCCGCTGATGCCCGTTTGAACATTGACGACAGCGCACTCTTCAGGCACAAGACGGTCGAGATTATTGACGAAGGGTCCGACTTAGAGAAAAAGGTGCACAAAATCGGGTTGGCCTACGTCGAATTGGACGGGGATATCGCGATTATGGCCAATGGGGCCGGCATGGCCATGGCGACCGTCGACGCCATTCAATATTTTGGGGGACGGCCCGCTAACTTCCTCGATGCGGGCGGGGGCGCATCGGTTGAACCGACAGCCCAAGCATTGGATGTCCTGGTATCCATGAAGCCGAAAGTGATATTCATCAACATCTTCGGGGGGATTACCCGCTGTGATGATGTGGCCCGGGCGATTTTGCAAGTAAAAAACACTACCGGGATACCAGTGCCATTGGTCGTGCGTCTAGTGGGTACCAACGAGAAGGAAGGCGTGGCACTTTTGGAACAGGCAGGCATATCCGCATACTCCGACATGGCCCCGGCCGCGCAACGTGCCGTGGAACTTAGAGGGGGGGGGCGGTCGTAATGGCAGTGTTGTTGACGAAACACTCCAAAGTCATCGTCCAGGGAATCACCGGGAACCAAGGGCAATTTCATACAAAGCAAATGTTAGCCTACGGCACTCCCGTGGTGGGGGGCGTCTCTCCGGGCAAGTCCGGCAGCTCGGTGCACGGATTGCCGGTCTTTGACACGGTGGAGGCGGCCATGCGTACAACCAATGCTGACGCATCGATTGTGTTTGTGCCGGCGCCTTTTGCGAAAGACGCGGCCTTTGAGGCGTTGGAAAACGGGATCAAACTTGTGGTGATGATTCCTGAACACATTCCCGTAATAGATTCGATGGATATTGTGGCACGGGCGCAGGAATTGGGCGCGACCGTCATCGGGCCCAACACTTTTGGCATTATTTCACCCGGGGAGCACACCAAGATGGGGATAATGCCCAACCACATCTATCAAAACGGACCTATTGGGGTCGTGGCCCGATCGGGAACCTTGAGCTATGAGATTGCTTTTAGTTTGACCAATGGGGGCTTTGGCCAAACCACGGTGGTGGGTATGGGGGGCGACCCGGTGGTCGGCCAAACCTTTATCTCGGTCCTGCACCACTTTAAAGAGGATCCCGACACGCGGGCGGTCGTGATGGTCGGCGAGATCGGGGGCAGCGCTGAAGAAGAGGCGGCGGAGTATCTCAAGAGTTTTGGGAAGCCGGTCGTCGCTTATTTGGCCGGTCGTGCGGCGCCGCCGGGCAAACGCATGGGACACGCGGGCGCCATCATAGAGCGGGGCCGCGGGACGCTAGAATCCAAAGAAAAGGCCTTGAACCAGGCGGGTGCCAGTGTCGTGACCATGCCCTGGCAAGTGGTCGACGCCTTAAGAGAAGCTATCTCGGGTTAAGTGTCGCTTTCAAACTCGGGGCGACTCCCTCACGGGGAGCCGCCCCGAGTTGTTTTGTGCAAGATTCTCAGGAACTCTTGGTTCGGGCCCCCGACGGCAATACCCCGAGATCTTCGGCGAGATCCCAGAGCCGAGCTTCAATAGCCGGATAGCCGGGAATTGCCGGAATGCGGTGCAGTGTCAACGTGGTTCTATCCTCAATTCGGTTAGCGAGGATGTTCCAGACCGGCTGCAGCGACTGAGCCAGATTAGGGTCAGCCGGGTGACTCTCATCGCAGGCGGCGATGACCAGGTACGCAAGCCGTTCAATCGATAGTAAAAGCGGCCAGATTTTGTCACTGATAGGGGGGATTTCGCCTAAGCCGACTTCGTAAATGTGGTGCATGGCAAACACCTGATTCAAGGTAGCGGCTCGCAGCCTTTTCGTGTCCGCTTCGGTTTTTAAGATCGCTTCTAGGAGACGGCCGGTGTTTTTTACCACCGCTTGGGCTTGGTGGGGAAGGCGAGTCGCTGACGCTTGGCCCCACAACCCCAAGGCAAAAGCCACGCCGATCGCAGCGCCAACAAGCGTATCCAAAAAACGCGCCCAGATCATGGGCATTACGGGCGGGTGGGCTCCGAAATTGATGATGATGAGAGCTAGCGCGGTGATAAATACCACTGCGATGCCATAATTTTTTGCCATAAAATACAGCATGAGGAGCTGCAAAATGACAATCAGGACGGCTGTGAAAAGACCGGAGGGGCGCAGCGCAATCAAGGCCCCGCTTAACCCTAAGCCGATGGTGGTGCCCAAGGTCCGCTGGACGGTGCGCTGCGCGATGATGACCGTCGAGACTCCCAAAAGCACAGCCGAAGAGGTTAAGGGCACCCAAAAAGGATGGGAGATTCCGAGCGCATGGGCGATTAAGACCGAAAAACTCACCGCCAAGCCGATCCGCAAGGTGGCCGGGGCTACCAGACCGTTCCAACTCAGGGACCCGGTCAAGCGTTCTCCGACCGTTGGATGGTAAGGCGTCTGGGGCTCATCGGTACGGCTGCCGTTAACGATATCTAGGGTCTCCTGCATGACGGCGTGCCATCGTTGCCAGGTATTATCCTGGGGATTTTTTTCAGGTATGGTCAATGGGTCCGAGTGGTTTTGAGGGTGACGAATCTGCCCGGCGATGCGATGGAGCAGTGTGGCCCACTCGGGATCAACCGGGGCTTTAACCTGGCTAGATAATCCAAAGGCGGCCCGCAATACTTCTTCGGCCTGGACGGCCAACTGTTTGAGCCTTTGATCATTTGTGCCAGTGGCGGCGCGGTGTCCCAGCACCACGGCCCGTGCGGCCTGATGACCGCTGGCCGTCTCGCTTGAGGTTCCGAGATGCTGCACGAAATCACCCAGTCCGCGGTAGGCTTGGCTTACCGGAGCGAATGCGGGTCCGTTGCGGTTCCACAACCAGTCAGACATGCCGATGAGCCAGGCGATGGCGGCACCGCCTAACACGGACAACAATCGGATCGGAAGAATGCCCGCGGGGTGTAAAGGCAGAGCTGCACTAATGCAGGCGATCAGGACAAACATAAATCCGGCGGGCAAGGGAACATCCAGGGCCGCCGTCAAATACGTCGCACTAGCGGCCAAAAACCCTAAGGCGAGGGCCATATGCCACCAGACCACCGACAGTGCTCCCAGAGCAAAGGACGCGGTGAGTCCGAGCCCTACGATAGCTAAGGTGAGGGCGCGGATGCGATACGGCTGATCATGGACATAGAGTGAGGTGAATCCTCCCATAAATGCCCAGACACCCCATTGCAGGTGTCCGAGCATGAACCCGATCAAAAGTCCGAGGCTGGTCGCTAACCCCATTCCCCCCAGACGACGCCAGGGATCGGGCCCTTTTTTGATGGCAAAAGCACTTTTGAGTGGTAATCCTTTGGACAACGCATCCATACACCGTCCCCCTTGTATTGCTAGCGTGCCCAGGCTGCGCTGGTTTTTTCCGGGGGATGTTGGCGGACCCGGTCTTATTCCACTTCGGACCGCACGACCGATTGAACCGCATCGCAAATTTCCTGGTAACTCGTGCAGCGGCAGATGTTAGAACGCAGCCATTCCACCAGGCGACCCTGGTCCGCGGCCCCTTGAAGGCTTAACGCATGGCCGACCATGAGAAATCCGGATGTACAGTAACCACACTGAAATGCCGATTGGCTCAAAAAAGCTTCTTGAATGGGGGCGTGTTTTAGCCCTTCCACGGTAGTGATGGAGTGATCCTCGACCTCTACCGTTAACATCAGGCAGGATTTTGTGGGGATATTGTCGATTAGCACGGTGCATGCCCCGCAGTCACCATTTTCACAACCGGGTTTGGCCCCGGTGAGGCCCAGAGCATCGCCGCGCAGGGTATACAACAAGGTTTCTCCAGGGTAGATGATAACCTCGCGGGGCTCGTTGTTGATGGTTAAGGTGACCTCTTCGGGTCGCGTGAGCGATCGCATGTTACGTCTCCTCCTCCAATTCCTCTAGCATTCCGGCCAAGGTGTATTGCGTGACAAATTCGCGGTAGGCACGCGACCCATGAGTGTCGCTGAGAGCTGGCATCGGCATGTGCTCGACGGCGTCTTTGGCGCGGTCACTGGGACTACGTCGGCCATTGGACAAAATCTTATCCACCCGAGAGGAAACGAAGGGAAACCCGGCCCAACCCGAAAACGCCGCACGAATACCACCGTTGCGCCGTCGGATCAGTGCAATGGTGACCAAGGGGTAATCAATCCAGTCAATCCGTGTCATTTTGCGACTTTTAAACGCTAATCCCTGGATTTCGTGCCCGTCGACGACGAGCGACACCAAAAAATCTCCGGGCTTTAATTTGAATGTTTGATCGTAGCGATCCCGAACGCGGTGGGTGCGCATTCCGCCGATCGTGGCGACTTTGGCTTCAGCGCTATCGCTCATGAGGAAGGGCAAGATCGCCTCCCGGTAGGGAAGGGCGCTGAGTAGGTTTCCCCCTAAGGTGATTTGGCTTCGCACGGTATGATCGGCCACGCGGTCGGCCGTTGCCGTTAATAGCGGCCAAAGATTCCGATTTGCCACATGGGTGAGTCGAAGACCCGCGCCAAACTCGGCGCTGCCCTGGTACTCGCGGTGCACTAAAACTTCGGGGATGGCTTTGAGATCGATGACGGCGTCGAACCGGGCATCTTGCACGCGGACTCGGGTGAGAATCTCGGTTCCTCCCCCATAAAAAGCGGGATGGTGCTGCTCTTTTGACAAGATGCGGAAGAGATCCAGCGCCTGGTCGACGGTGTCGGGCCGATAATAGAGGAGGTTAAAGGGCGCCATAGGCTTTGCCCCCTTTCGCGCGCCAAATTACCTCGGGGGTCAAAGGCAAGACGTTGAGGGGAATATTGGCTGCTCGAGACAAGGCGTTGGCTAAAGCCGCGCCGATAGCAAGCACTCCGTGCTCGCCCAAGGGACGGGCGCCGAACGGGGAGTCGACTTGGGGCGTTTCCACAAATTCGACCAGGTATTGCTCCGCCTGTTCACCGACGCGCATGACTCGGTAACTGCGAAATTGGTTGGATAAAAATTGCCCCTGCGCGTCGTAGTGCACGGCTTCGCGACTGGCGATGCCTAGGCCCATGTTCATGCCGCCCATGACTTGGCCGGCGGCTGCTTTGGGATTGATGACCTGCCCTGCATCCAGTACCGTGGCCGCCTTGAGAATGCGATATTGATGCGTGATGCGGTGATATTCCACCTCCACGGCTTGGACGCCCACGGTCCAGGCCGGGCCGGGCCGGCCATGCCCGGTTTGTTGGTCCAAGAGATTGAGATGACGAATCATAAAACGGCCCCGTCCCATGATTTGTCCACCGATGGAGTCGCCTTCCGGGTATTTGTAGCCGAGCGCTAAATCTTGGTATCGGAGCGCAATGGTGGGGTCGTCGCGGACAAATATTTTCTCGCCGCCGTAATCGAGATCATCGGGTGAGCACCGCAATATGGCGGCGGCAATACTTTTGAGTTGGCGCACCATATCATCCGCGGCATCCATCACGGCGCGTCCCACCATGTAGGTGGAGAGGCTCGCCACAGTCTTCCAGTGCTCCGGATCGACGGCCGTATTGACGTCTTCGTGAACAAATACCTGGTCTATGGGGATGCGTAATTGCTCGGCGAGGATTTGCGCGGCAGTGGTTTTTGTCGCCGGCCCAAACTCCACTGCGCCGATATTAAGATTGACACTGCCGTCGGAATTCATGAGGGTGATGGCCCCTGAAATCGCGTTGGGAGGACTGGACGAGGTCTTCCAAAATGCCGCCACCCCGGTGGCGCGGACGCGGTGAGCATCAATGGGTTCCACGGCGGCCTGGTTCCAGCGAATCACCCGGCGCATCTGTTCGATGCAAAGCGGCAAGTGGCCGAGATTGCTCCTGGTCAAGCGCGCCTTAGTGGGGGTGAGGTGTCCAGGGGCCAGCGCATTTTGTTCCCTGAGACGCAGAGGATCCTGGTCCAGGGCCTTGGCCAGTTCATCGATAGCCCGCTCCACCGCAAACGTCATAGGCATATGCCCAAACCCTCGAAAGGCGGTGGTGTAGGTGTGATTGGTGTACACAGAGAACACGTCCGTGTGAAGGTGTTCGATATTGTATGGACCCGTACACTGGGCCGCGATGGCACGGGCAATCCGTGGAGCTGAGTCGGTGTAGGCGCCAATATCCATATAAAACCGCATCTGGGCCGCCTGAATCATTCCGTCTTGGGTCGCGCCCAACTCGACCTCGGCTTCCATACCCATACCCACCGGAGACGTTGCCATATCGGCTTCGCGGGTGTTCACCAACTTGACCGTGTGGCCCCCGACCGCTCTAGAGGCCAAATAGGCTAAAAGTTCTAACTGGATAGCGGCCTTGCCACCGAATGCACCGCCCACTAAGGGCACCTGGACAATGATCTGACCGGGATTCAGTTTGAAGTATTTGGCCACCTGCTTTTGGACTTCGAAGGGGGACTGGGTGCTGGCCTGAATGAGGACACGCCCGTCCGGCAAAATCTCGGCCTTGGCGATGCGGGGTTCTATGGCCGCGTGATCGATTTGCGGGAGGCTCACCTGGACCTTCACGCGCACCGAACATTTTTTTAGGAATCTATCGGGATCGCCTTTGATCATGTTGGCCTCATCGGCGATATTGCTGTGCTTTCGGGGAGAGGCCGGGGGAGTCGCCACGGTGTAGCTGCCGATATTATCATGGACTAAAGGTGCATTGGCCTTGAGGGCGTCTTGGATCGAGTTGACGACCGCTAAAGGCCGGTACCGCACTTTGATCAGGCTGGCCGCTTTTTGAGCGGCGGATTCATCACGCGCCACGATCAGAGCTACCGGTTCCCCCCAGTAGCGCACTTTGTCTTTGGCCAAGGGCGGCCGATCCTCGGTGACGTCGCCCGTTAATAAAGGCGCCAAGTCGCCCGCGGTTAAGATGGTCTGTACCCCGGCAACTTTCCGGGCATCGGCGGTATGTATGCCAACAATTTTTGCGTGGGCCTGGCGGGCGGGTACAAAAAGGGCATGCCAGGTGCCCGGCACGTTCATATCATTCGTGTAGCGCGCTCGGCCGGTAACTTTGCTCGAGGCCTCCTTACGCCTCACACTGGTGCCGATAATGGTCATGAAAGTCCTCCTCAGGAATCGTGTCGACCCATTGGTAGCTTCCCTTACGCCAGGAGATTCTATGTGTCAGTGAAGGTGGGGGGTCAGCGTGGTATCATGTACCTATGATTCTGCAATACTGAACTGGGATAAGGGTTAGGCTCAAGAGGGTGGTTCGCATGAAAATTCAAGTGGTGGGGGTCAATCATATAGAGGCGCCACTATCGGTGCGCGAACGGGTGGCTATAGCTCCTCCTGTGTTGGTTGATGCCTATCAGAGCCGCGATCGCATTCGTCATGAAGAGGGCACGGTGGTTTTATCCACGTGCAACCGGACCGAAATCTATGTCGCGGGAGACGTCGAACTGGCGGATGTGTTGACCTGGTGGGAACGTATGGTGGGCGTCAATCGCGGGGAATTTTCTGACGCGCTCTATTGGTGGGAGGGGATGGAGGCCGCCCGACATTTATTTGGGGTCGCTGCGGGCATTGATTCGATGGTGCTGGGCGAAACCCAGATCCTGGGTCAAGTCAAGGACGCCTATCAGATTGCCCAGGAGTATGGCGTGGCTGGCCAGTTGCACCGGATCTTTCAATACGCCTTAAAAGTGGGCAAGCGATCCCACAGCGAGACAGAGGTCGGGCGCAATGCGCTTTCGTTAGGGTATGCGGTGGTGGAACTGGCCAAAAAAGTATTCGGTTCGGTTCAAGACCGCTCGGCCCTCATCATTGGGGCGGGCGAGACCGCTCAGTTGGTTGCCCGCCATTTGAGTGCCCAAGGTCTCAAATCCTTGACGATCTTGAACCGCACCGATAGGTTAGGTGCTCGCCTGGCGCAAGAGATTGGCGTCTTGACGGTTGACTGGGCCCAATTAGAGTCGGCGATGGCCCGAGCAGACATTGTGGTGTCTTGCACCAGCGCGCCGGGGTTTTTGGTGACACGAGAGATGGCCGCACGCACGCTGAAAAGGAACCCGCATCAATTTCGCTTCTTTTTTGATTTGGCCGTGCCGCGCGATATCGATCCTACAGTGGCGGACTTGAGTCGAAGCGTGTTTGTTTATGACATTGATGATGTGACTAGAGTTGTCGACGCGAATCTGCAAAAACGGCGGCGCGAGGTATTCAAGGTGGATCGCATTATTCAGGAGGAGGTGGTTCAGTTTCAGGACGAAGTGGGGGCCGGCCAGGTGGGATCGGTCATTCGCTCGCTGAGGGACAAGGCCGAAACGATTCGCCAGGAGGAGCTGGCTAAGGCGATGGTTCGTCTGCCGAATCTCTCGGAGGATGAACGTCGCGTCGTGGCGGATACCACCCGCCTTATTCTCAATAAGTTTCTCAATGACGCGATGGTGTCCATGCGCAGTTGGGGGCAGGACGAGCAGAAGGGGTCATCATATATTGCTGCTATTCGCGAACTGTTCCGACTCACTGATGAGGACGCTGCGGCTATGACCCGCGACACCCATGTGGCACTGCCCGGTAAATAGTCGTAGAACCGGGGGGACGTTTTGGGCATTCTTCTTGTCGCGTTAACCGGGATGGGGTATCTGGGCGCGGCGATCTTAACGGTAGCGCAGTTATATGATGGGGAAATGGCCCCATGGGCGCGCTTTTGTGCATGGGCTGGATTTGTCTTTGGCGGCTGGTGGCTCGCGGGACGGATAGCGGGGTTAATTAGCCCCGGTCCCTTGACCCTCCAAGATTTTGTCCTAACCTTAGTATGGCTTTCAACAACGCTCTGGTTATTGGGGGGGCGCCGGTTTGATCTGGCTTGTTTGGGAGCGTTTTTGTACCCCCCGGGGTTTTTGCTTTGGGCGGCCAGCCTATGGGCGGCGCAACGCGTTTTTGCGTCAGCGCCCCCGACCAGCATTGCTATCAGCCTCATGATGTCGGTAATCGCAGCGTCGGTTTTTTTGCTCTTGGCGGTTTTCGGTATCATGTATATCGAAAAGGAGCGTGAATTGGCCGAAAAGCGTATACGCCTGTTTTACTACCAATTGCCTGCGCTCGATGACATGGATGATTGGATGGCCCGCTTATTGCTGTGGGGATGGCTTTGGTTTACGGCGACCCTGATGGTCGGACAAGTTCTTTGGGCAGGCGGTCATTTTTCCGGGGGTCTTGGGCGTCTAGCCCCAGTGGGGGTTTGGGCTATTTACGCTATGGTTCTGGCCGGTCGCCTGTTTTGGCATTGGCGGGGGCACCGCGTGGCCGTCGGTGCCATGTTGGCGTTTGTCGGTGTCTTGGGCAATCTCTTTGTGGTTGACCTGGTGCTAACATCGCCCCATGGCCTATTCTTGTGGTAAGGGCAGACTAGAAAGAGACAAAAGGAGGCGGTGGGAAGGTGGCACACATAAAAATCGGGACACGGGCCAGTGCCCTGGCTTTAGCGCAGGCTGACGCCGTTGCCCAGTTGTTGCGGGAATTGGGCCACACCGCCGAACTCGTGCCGATCAAGACGTGCGGCGATCATGTGTTGGATCGGCCGTTGCATGAAATAGGATCTAAAGGACTATTTACCGAAGAGTTGGAGCGTGCGCTTTTGTCGAATGCGGTGGATGTGGCGGTCCACTCGTTGAAGGATTTACCCACGGAGCTGACTCGGGGACTCAAGGTTGTCGCATACATGTTGCCCGAAGATAGGCGCGATGTAATGATTACGGGGGGATCGGCTTTGGCTGACCTTAGGCCAGGGACGGTTGTGGGCACCTCAAGCCTTCGAAGGGCGGCGTTTATCCGGGCGTGGAGGCCCGATCTTGAAATCGCGCCCATACGCGGGAATCTTTTGACCCGTTTGGAGAAATGGCAGAAAGGTCAGGTCGACGCGTTGGTTTTAGCCGCCGCCGGATTATTGCGGATGGGGCGCGGGCATCTCATTACAGAATATCTGGATCCCGAGCGTATCGTGCCGAGCCCGGGCCAGGGGATCTTGGCGGTTGAAGTCGGCCAGCATCGTTCCGACTTGATGCCGATCGCGGCCGCCTTAAACGACGAGCCTCTTCAAGTCATCGCCCAAACCGAACGGGCTGTGCTGCACGAACTAGGCAGTGGCTGCCAAGTCCCTTTGGGCGCGTACGCCGCCTGGACGGATGCCGATCATATGCGGGTGATCGTCCAAGCGGCCTCTTGCGACGGGCGAAAGATGCTCAGACGCACGGTGGAGTGTACCCGGGCCGATAGCTTAGCCGTCGGTCACGCGCTGGGACGATATCTCAAAAGCGAGGGAGCGTTGGCGCTTATTGCAGAAATGGAGGGTGGCTGAGGTGCTAACCATTGTGGGTGGAGGCCCCGGGGATCCCGGCCTATTGACCGATTTGGCCGTGTCCTACTTAAATCGGGCCCACAGAGTGTTTGTGGAACCCTTGGTGCGATCCGCGCTGGGTGACCGCGAGAATTGGTTAGCCAAAGTCCATGGCGCCTTTTTGGATGAAGGGCCCGTGTTTCAGGAGGATGAGGTGGTCTGGCTGGTGCCGGGCACGCCGAGCCTATATGGTCCGGCGACTCAGTGGCTATCCAACCTGTCTTCGGAGAATTGGCAGTACATCCGTATCGTTCCCGGGGTGCCTCAACACACGGCGGCCTTGGATCGACAAGGCATTCTCTTGGCGGAGTCCGTGATTACAATTGCAGACGATGAGGGTGAAAGGGGATTAACCTTTCGCCAAGGTTGCTGGGAGGGACCCCAGTTGTCACGCCGGGTGGCTTGGCAAGAGGCCCGTCCCTTAAGTGGCATTCGGGTGGTGCTGTTGCGCGGGGGAGCCGGCGCGGTTCGAGCCAGGCGCTGGTTCGAAGACTGGGGGGCGGTGGTCGACGTCTATCCGGTATCGCGGTTGACAGACCCACCAGATGTCGATGCGGTTGATGCGGCCATTCACCGGGTCGTGCGGTACGATTGGGTGGTGTTCACCAGCGCTGAGGGAATCCGTCGCTGGTTTGAACGCCTCCGCCATTTCGGCACGGATATCCGCAAAATGCGCGCTAAGGTAGGCGTGGTAGGCCCGGAGACAGCCATGGCCTTGCGCGAGTTAGGGTTGGTGCCTGATCTGATGCCGACCTTCGAGTACAGCCAAGAGGGTTTAGTACAAGCTTTTCGCGAAGTACCCGTGCGAGGGGTGACCATTTTATTGCCAGGGGGCCAGTTAAACCGGAACCTTCTCAGCGACGAACTGCGGGGGCGGGGAGCCTTAGTCGACGAAGTGGTGCTATACCAAAATGTGAAGGCGCCGGTGTCCCTTCCACTATTGCAGGCCGTCCGCACCGAATCAATCCAGGCTCTGTTATTTACGGCGTCTTCGCAAGTGGAGTATCTCTTAGAGGCCCTCTCTGTCGACGACCGTCGCCACCTAAGCCAGATTCCGGCCTTTTCCATTGGGCCTCTCACCACACGGACGTTGATGCATTACGGCCTTTCGCCTGCCGACGAGGCGCCCGAACCCTCGTTAAGGCTGTTGGCTGAAGCGGTGAAAGACTATTACGGAAGACCGAAAACTAGCTAGCCTGCTATAATAAAGGCAAAATTGAGGTGTGATACAGATGTTTCCCAAAGAACGCCCCCGACGTTTACGGCAGACCGAGACGATAAGGCGGCTGGTCCAGGAAACACGCTTGGTTCCGGATCAACTCATTTATCCCGTGTTTGTTAAGCCGGGGCACTCTCGTCAAGATCCCATCGCATCGATGCCAGGCCTCTTTCAATGGTCTTGCGATACACTGGTCGCGCACTTAAGGCAAGCGTATGATCGTGGCGTCAGAAGTTTTCTCCTCTTTGGCATACCCGAAAAAAAAGACCCCGTGGGTTCTGAGGCCTATGCCCGAGATGGGGTGTCACAGGTGGCCATTCGTGCCATTCGGGAGGCTTTGCCGGACGCCGTAATTATTGCCGATTTGTGTCTATGCGAATATACCGATCACGGCCATTGCGGGGTCATAAACGGGCGTGACGTGGACAATGATGCCACACTGGACCTCTTGGGTCAAACCGCTGTGGCCCAGGCACAAGCTGGAGCCACGCTGGTGGCGCCTTCGGACATGATGGATGGCCGAGTGGGCGCCATTCGCGCCCAACTCGATGCGGCCGGCTTCACTCATGTGGGCATTATGTCATATGCGGCCAAGTATGCGTCAGGGTTTTACGGTCCGTTTCGAGAAGCGGCTGAGAATGCCCCGGCTTTCGGGGACCGCCGAACCTATCAAATGGATCCGGCGAACCGGCGCGAGGCTTTAAAGGAGATTGCGCTGGATCTTGAGGAAGGGGCGGATTGTCTGATTGTGAAGCCTGCGTTGCCCTACCTCGATATTGTGTCAGACGTGCACCGAGCCGCCGTAGTGCCGGTGGCGGCCTATCAGGTATCGGGTGAATTTGCCCTCGTGGAGGCCGCGGCGCAAAATGGCTGGATCGATCGAAGGCGGGTTATTTTAGAGACTCTGACCAGCATAAGGCGGGCAGGTGCGGATCTGATTATTACCTATTGGGCGTATGAGGCGGCGCCTTGGTTATCCCCCCTGGGGTGACGCACAGTAATCGGCGCCGTCTTGTTCCGGGAGAACGGGGTGGCACTACGGAATTACGACAGCCCTGGCAGGGGCTAGCAGCAAGTTGTCCCCAAGGTTAGTGGGTTGGTTTGACCCGGGCCCGGTGGTGGATCGCCTGCGATACGAAAGAGGAGCGGCCTGATGACCAGCAAAGAGAATTCCCGCCAACACCGATTGCGCAAGATTCCAGCCGTCCAAACGGTTATGCGGTCTCTGCCTGAGGCCGATGAGATGCCCCGAGTGTGGGTGAATCAGGCCGTACATCGCGTGCTGTCCGATATTCGAGGTCGCGTGGAGGTCGGCCAGTCCGTTCCGGCGATGGCCGAGATACACCAGCGGGTCAAGGATGCGGCCCTGGAATTAGCCAGGCCCCACTTGAGGCCGGTGATTAATGCGACCGGCGTTTTGATTCATACCAATTTGGGCCGGGCCCCCCTGCCCTCGGCTATGATGGAACATCTCACGGCCATCGCGACCCGATATTCCACCTTGGAGTACCGCCTTGGGGAAGGACAACGTGGATCGCGCCACGAACATGTCGAAGATTTGCTGGCTGAATTGGCTGGCGCCGAGGCAGCCATGGTGGTCAATAACAATGCCGCCGCGGTCCTCCTGGCGTTGTCCACGATGGCCCAGGGACGCGAAGTTATTGTATCGCGGGGGGAGATGGTGGAGATTGGGGGATCGTTTCGCATTCCTGATGTGATGGCATTGTCGGGGGCCCGCTTGGTGGAGGTGGGGACCACCAACAAGACGCATCGTCATGATTACGAACGGGCGATCAACGAAAACACGGCGCTCCTACTGAAAGTGCACCAATCAAACTTCCGCCAGGTGGGATTTGTCAAGAGCGTCCCGGTGTCCGAATTGGTGGCGGTGGCACAAAGTCAGGGCATCCCTGTGATGGAGGATTTGGGGAGCGGCGTGCTCCTGCCGTTTAGCCTGGAAGGGCACTCGGAGCCTACAGTCCCCGAAGCGGTGCGAGACGGCGCGGCCATTACCACGTTTTCCGGCGACAAGCTTCTGGGGGGACCCCAGGCCGGGTTGATTGTCGGGGATCAGGCGTGGATTTCGGCCATGAAGAAGAATCCGTTGGCGAGGGCAGTGCGCGTCGACAAGATGACCTTGGCTCTATTGGAATTAGTGCTCCGCTGGTACTGTGAAGATCGTGGACGGGATTTGCCGCTTTGGCGTATGATTTATATGTCTATGGAAAGTATTTTGCAGCGCTCCGAGGCCCTGGTCGCGAAGTTGCGCCAGCAGGTGCCCGAGATAACGGTCGCCATCGTGCAGGATTGGTCCGAAGTGGGTGGGGGTTCCATGCCCGGCACGCGCCTGAAGACCTGGGCGATTGCGATTGATCTGGCCGACGACCGATTGGGCAAAGTCGAGGCGGCGTTGCGCCTGGCTCCCCACCCCGTGGTGGCCCGGATTAGCCGGGGTCAGCTTGTGCTCGATTTAAGAACCGTGTTTGAGGAAGAAGAGCCATTACTGTTAAAGACAGTGTTGGACGCACTAAAGGTGCAGAGCTCTGAATAGCGTGAGGGGGTTATCGTCGGATGAAGATTTTGGTGTTAGTCAAGCAAGTGCCGGATACGGCGACGAAGATTCGCCTCAATCCTCGTGAAGCGGCCATTCAAACGGATGGCATCAAATGGGTGATCAATCCGTATGACGAATTTGCGATTGAGGAGAGTTTGCGACTGCGGGAGAAGTTTGGCGGCGAAGTAGTGGTCGTGTCGTTGGGCCCGGTTCGGGTGGAGGAGGCGATTCGCCAAGCGCTTGCCATGGGCGCGGACCGGGCCATCCATGTGGTGGGGGATGCGGTGTTAGATAGCGCGGGCGCGGCTCGGGCATTGGCACGGGTGTGCCAGGACCAGGAATTTGACCTGATCTTTACAGGCAAGCAAGCGGTCGACGATGATCAGGCCCAGGTGGGCTCATTGGTGGCAGTCGAACTTGATCTGCCTCAGGCGACGGTGGTGATTCAGTTGGAAATCGATCCGGATACCCGACGCATTCGGGCTCAGCGCGAACTCGAGGGGGCCACAGAATGGGTGGAATTGCCGATGCCGGCGGTTCTGACGGCACAGCGCGGGCTGAATGAGCCGCGCTATCCGACCTTGCCCAATATTATGAAGGCGAAGAAAAAGGAAGTGAAGACCGTCCCGTTAGACACTCTGGGACTGAAGGACGCGATGTGGGTCACCATCGAGGAGCTTACGCTGCCCTCGGAAAGGCCACCCGCCAAAATTTTGACCGGCGATCCCGGGGAGGCGGCTTTGGAACTCGTCCGTCTGTTGCATGAAGAGGCTAAGGTTATATAGGGGGATAGGGATATGGCACAAGGCATATTAGTAGTGATCCATCAAGAAAATGGGCGGGTACGCCGGGTTGCCCATGAAATTCTGTCCTTAGCTCAATCACTGGCACCAGGACATGTGACGGCGGTTGCTTTCGGTGACCAGGTCGATCAAACGCAAGAGACGTTAGGGCGCTACGGTGCGGACCAGGTGGTGTTGTTGTCCGATCCCATTTATCACCGGTATAGCTCAGACGGATTTGCCCAGGCGCTCAAGGGGGTGTGCGAGGTCATCGATCCCGAAGCGCTCTTTTTTCCGGCGAATGCCTGGGGCCGCGATTTGGCACCCAGAACGGCAGGAACGATAGGGGCGGGGCTGGCGAGCGACTGTACGGAAGTGTACCGCGGCGACGGGGGTCGATTGGGGGCCATCCGGCCGGTGTATGCGGGCAAGGCCTACGCGCGCGTGGCGATTCACACGCCACGCCAGGTCTTTTCATTGCGTCCCAACGTACAGACCGTCGTGGAAAGCGGCCGGGCCGCCGAGGTGGTGTCAGTCGACTTGTCGCTGGACGCCTCGGACTTTAAGGCCATCGTCACTGAGGTCCAAGAGAGTCAAGGAGCCAAGCTGGAATTAACCGAAGCGGATGTGATTGTGTCAGGCGGGCGTGGTATTAAGTCCCCCGAAAACTTTCAAATCTTGGAACAATTGGCTGATGCATTAGGTGCAGCATTGGGATCGTCGCGCCCAGTGGCGGACGAAGGCTGGGTTCCCCACTCGTACCACATCGGTCAAACCGGCAAAGTGGTGAGTCCGACGATGTATGTGGCCGTAGGAATTTCCGGCGCCATCCAACATCTGGCGGGCATTTCAGGGTCTAAATATATTGTGGCTATTAACAGCGATGCCGATGCACCGATTTTTAAGGCGGCTAACTATGGCATTGTGGGCGACTTGTTTGAAGTGGTTCCTCGGCTGGCCCAGGCCGTTCGCGATATTAAGCAAGACGCGTAACACCAAGCGACTTAAATCTTCAGAACGGCTTCCTAAGGGGGGGCCGTTCTTTTGACGCATATCTAGGGACAGGGCGGTCATAGGGTAGGGTGAGACAGTTTCCAGGGGAGGGTTGACGTGAAACGACCGGTGTCACTCCTGTTGCTGCTGATATTTGCTGCCGTTCAAATCTATTTTGCGCGAGTCCCATTGTCTCACCAAGTGCAGGGAACCAGTTGGATCGAGGTGAGCCGCCAAGCGGGCGGGTTGGTCCAACGTCAGGGCGCCTACTATTTGGTGACGCCCACTCAAAGTTACCGGTTAACCGCGAACCAAGTGCATATCACCGCTGACAAGCAAGGCCTGAATTGGGTGAATGTGCCGATGCCATCGGGGTCCGGTGTGTGGAAATTGGCGATGGGTCCCAATGCGCTCGCATTAGTCGGCATCGGGGGTCCGGTCTATCCGGCACCCAATGGTCAGTCGGTTCTGTGGGTCGACTCGGCTACCCGTTTGGGGTATCTCAGCCGCAATGGCGCCGATGGCCTAAGCCTTTTGTCAGCAAGATTCGGTGAGGTGGCTCGGATCGCCTGGGCACCAGACAGTCAAGCTATCGGGGTTGTGGGCCAAGGTCCCCAAGGCGTTGGCGCATACCTATGGGATGGCGACCACAATGTGAATCCGGTCGTGGTCGGACCGGATGTAAGCGCGCTAGGCTTTTCGCAGACCGACACGCTGATGGTGGCGCTCACTAATGGGCGGGTGATAGTGCAAGGGCGCGGCATGTTGGCTTTGCCAGCCCTCAGTCCATTATATTTGGCGCGGGGTCAAAGCGACGTTCTTGGAGAAACGGCTAATGCTGTGATCTTCTGGAACGACGGTCAAAAGCTGGTCGCGAACCGGCCGGACCTTAAATGGGAAGGCAGGGCAGTATTTGCAGCGGATGGACGGCGCACCGCGATTTTGGGCAAGACCATGGGTGGCACCTGGGATTTACTGACCTATGATGCTGCGGCGCACCAACATTTGAACATCTCGTTGCCGTTTGCGGGCAAAACGCCCTACCATCTCTTGGGATTTTTGGGGAGTCATTGGGTGTTGGTCACTGTGCCGTCCGGGCCGCATCGTGGTACATATGCCTGGTGGATTCAAGGGTAACAGGACCACGGGAGTTTGTGAGGGTGCCAAAAAGATAGTGAAGTACTTTTCGGTTGGGACCGGCGATGGTATAATCGAGGCTGTGGCCACAAGTTTTTCAATTGACAGCGGCACCGAAACCAGGTAGACTAAGCTTCGCGATTTGTTGGGCGGATAGCTCAGCGGTAGAGCACCTGCCTTACAAGCAGGGGGTCACAGGTTCGAATCCTGTTTCGCCCACCAACGTGTGATAGCTGGCGAGGCGACGCGCCCAAATATGCCGCGGTAGCTCAGTCGGTAGAGCAGAGGACTGAAAATCCTCGTGTCGGCGGTTCGATTCCGCCCTGCGGCACCATCGTCTTTGAGAAGTGCATACGGTCCCGTCGGTTAGTGGCCTAAGCCGCCGCGTTGTCAGCGCGGAGATCAGGGGTTCGAATCCCCTCGGGACCGCCATTGATATCTCCCTGGTGATAAGGGGGATTTTTTATTCGGGGTATACGGTTGGACCTATTGATCGGAATTTCCATGAAGAAATTATTGGCACCCGCGCAAACGGGCTCTGGGGTTGCTGTCGGAATTCCGGACAGTAATGGTCTTGCGCTAACGCCGACGGCGTTTTTAGCGAGGAGGTCAAGCGGAGTTAGCTCCGATTGAGATAGGCAGAACCGCCGGGCCGAAAGAGTCAGGAGTATCCAACGGGGACCTAGCGAACGGCGATGTCTCATAGTCCGTCGCACCCCAACGTAGTTTAGACACCTTCCAACACAGGAATTCGCCTTTGTAGGGGGGGGAGCCCGCAATCGAGGCCGTTTTTATGGGATAGATAATCCGGTAGACAAATCTCAATTTCTAGGCGACGACGGGTTAGCGACACTGAAACTCGACAGCCAATATTCATCAAGTCATTCAGCCCATGAGCATATTGTGACGGAGTAGGATTTTCTTAAGACCTTGGTTGGAGGATGCTCGCGCTGGCGCGACGTAGGTGCCGTGATCGGGGTCATTCCCATGGATCAACGACGACGGCACGGCATCTCTGCAAGTCGCGAACATTGCGAGAGACGATTTGCATATCGTGAGCGATGGCTGTGGCGGCAATAAGCATGTCAACCGCAGGAAGGATGATCCCGTGCCTCTCGTTTTGGCCGAGGGCATCCCCCCAAATAAACATTACCCGCGAGTCGAGAGAAAGGATGCGTCCGGCAAAGCGTTCGACGACCCGGGTTTGAAGCCAATCGTGCAAAAGCTCGTGGCGAACAGGGTCGGCAAGCTTACTGATTCCTTTTTGAATCTCACCAAGGGTCACGACGCTGAGATACAAAGACATTTCTTGGTGGGACGCCAACCACCGGATAACACCATGATTCGGGCGTTTTTTTAGAAGTTCTGATATGACACAGGTATCGAGAAGATAATTCACCAGTCGATCTCCCGTGAGGAGTCAGAACGTCGGGCCAAGTCTAGTTCAACGCCATATAACGGCGACTCTTGAAAAAAATCGACCAAGGTGGTTTCGGAACGCGTTAAATTTTGATAATCATGGATTGACATCACCGCCACTTTGGGTTTTCCCCGTACGGTGATAAATTGCACGCCGCGCTCGGCTTGCGTTACCAATTGGCTTAGTTTATTTTTGGCTTCTTGAAGTTGCCATTGGTCTTTCACGGTCGCCATCTCCAGACTAGACTGTCTAGCCATTATGATAAGATGTGCCCTTGATGTCAAGGCAAAAATATTTTCGGGTCTGCCTTAAAATTGTGATCAGACTGCAATGCGACGAGATAGCGGTACCAATTGGGACCATGGCTCCTGATCCAAGAAGTCTTGCCATCCCCCCAATCGATGAATGGCCCGGGGGGTTGCAATGGATTGCGCACCGGATTCCGTCCACCGCATTCCCCTGCCACTCTCGCGTTGCTTGAGCACCGACTTACACGCACTCTCAATGATTCCCGAACCGATAGGAAGCCCCTCGGCCCAGTAGCGGGGATAATCCAGGCGGGTTTGATGGTAGGTAAAATAGGCCTGTTCCCCGGAGGCCTGTTCTTGGGCCGCCGCCGATAACGGCGGCAAGGCTTTCCAGACGTCGTCAAGAATTCCTCCGCCTTCACGGAGGAGCCGATGCAACACGTCATCCACCCCACGCGGGTTGGGCCGCGTCATCCTGAGGCCAGACGGCCTTCGCCACCGCCCAAATAGGTTGACGGGCGTGATAAAAATCGAGAGTTTCTACCCCGGTCTTGCCCGCCATTCGTAAGTGGGCGGCGCTGTCTTCCCAAATTCAGTGGGCTCCGTCGCCAATGAGGACGACCTGACGACACGATGGATCCTCCGACCCCCTCTTTAACGCGTGGGCATACAATCGGGGTAAAAAGTTCGCTTCCGGCTCAAAGCCCACACAATAATCCGTACTGGCGTAGGACGGCCGATGTTCGTCCGGCACTGCACTGGGCGAGGGGGCTTTCGGTTCAAACCGCGCGCAGACCCCGACTTTGGCCGCATGCCACCCCGATGGCCATCCCGAGTGCGTTTGGTGTGCACCATGGCACCATCTAACGCGACTAAGAGCGTACTCGGACCGTTTTGCGAATAGGGGGGCCATTCGGTCGGAGGCGACCCCCGCGCCCATACTGGAAGCTAATTATGGAAGAGACTATGCGGGACTCACATCGACCTGACTATACTCCCCTAAGTGCGTATGCCCAGGTGCTGGGCAAAAATAGGTATAGTGACCCGCCTGGTCGGCCGTAAAGCTGGTGCGCTTTGCGTTACCCATACGCGTTGGGGGAATTTCGGACCCCGGAAAGGCTGGAGGTTGGTGATTCAAGGATTTCTGGTCGGCAAAGGGCGGGTTTTCATTAACCAGCCGCCAACCGTGCTCCTCAGCTTCATCCCAATTGTGAAAGTCGATCGTCACGCGACATCCCAAAGGAAGAATAATGCGCGGATCGTCCATGTCGCCCATGTGAAACGTACCGGTGCCTTCTTTGGGTGAGTGTGCGCCTATGTCTAATGTCACGCTCTTTGCTTGGACTACGAGTTGCGTCTCGGTGCGATGGATGCTCACGTGCTGCAATTGGTCGGTTTTTTCGACCTCGGTGGTTATTTGGGTCTGATTCGTATCGTGTGTCAAAAATTCTGGCATGGGCGACCTCCTTAAACATTCTCGAGGTAGTCTTTTCGATTTACCGTGAAATCATGCCGAGCATCGTGACGGAGACAAAAAAACCTTGACGGCGCATTGGTAAGGAAGTCAATGGCATAAACGTGAAGAAGTGGATGTGGGGTGGCATTGCACATAACCCAACGTGGCGAAAAATGTGTGTAGTATTCAGGTTGCGGTTCCTCACGAGTTCTCCATGCCGCGCTGACGCTCGGTAAGTTGCGCGCATGAAAATGGGACTTCTGTACTGGTTGGCCGCGTCGTAAGCTGAGCTTAGCACCCTGTCCCCCCACGGAATTCTCTCTGCCATTAGGAATGCGAACACGAGTTTGAGGTAGGTGCGTCGGGGACCTGAGACTGTCGCTGCCTTCGGGCGTCGTCAACCCCCCGACGATGCGACCCCACCTTAAGGAAGGAGACGGCTTCGGCTATCGTTTGCTCTTCCGGGGAGTCGCAAGCTCCGGCTTTGAGGCCGGCGGAGGTTGACCAGCAACCCCAGGGGCCTGTGATTCAATTGTTCATCGAGACCCCCTTGGTGCAGTGCAACGGCTTGCCGCACGCTATGCTCTGTCCATCATGTTGTGAGCACAGTATTATGGTCGATTTGCGTTGCCGCTGGGGGATGCGGACGAACCTGGAGAGGTGGATCCTCCCGCACATCGCTTTACGTCGCGTACTCTCGGAAAAAAGGACACGTTGGCGAGCTCGGTCCATGGCCAATTGGGGGCCCTGTTCCATCGGACAAGAAACCTAGATTTCCACGTTCGACCGCTTCCCAATGTTCGTGAAGGGGATATATATTGGTGATGAAACAAGCGGCGTGCGGCCACGTTGCCGACCATGGATCATATTATGTGGGATGCGACGTTGGCCAAAAGCCAAAACTTAGGCACGGTCAACCCCAGTGCTTCGTTTAGTTTTGGCGTGGGGTTGCCGGCTCGTAACCCTGTTGGATGACACGTCTTAACCAACTGGGCAATGCCAATGCATTGTTCGGTGCAACGTACTGGCTGGTGCCCCGACTATATCGGGTGGACGTGGCCCCCAACTTATCGGACGGTACCAACCAGCGCCGGAGCACCCCTCTTTGTCGGATGGATAGCGGATTTGGGGAGTGTCAATCCGCTTCTCTATCACGCAGCAACTCAGTAGTCCTTGAGGCTTGGCTTTCATTAATGGCGAGCATACCCGCGCTCAAAATTTAGGGCGGATATGCTGCCCTTAGCGAATCGGTACGGACCACGCAGGGTTGGTTATGAGCATGGCCAATCGATTTTTGCCAAGAGAAATTTTTTGACAGGTACCACCACTAAAGACATATTGATGGTGATGAGCTATAGTAAAATAAACACTACAGTTGGTTAGGAGATACCAATATAGATGCGTTAGTAGCGACGAAGAGGGCACGACGCGATTTCTTATTGCTGTGGATTGGACAAGGTTTCGCAGCGCTAGGCACACAAATTACAACGCTGGCTTTACCGCTCACGGCCATTTTGATCCTCCACGCCCAAGCTGACGCCGTGGGGATTCTGAATGCCCTACAGTGGTTGCCATTTCTATTACTAAGTTTGTTCGTCGGCGTGATTGTCGACCACCGCAGAAGACGCCCTTTGTTGATATTGGCAGACGCTGTTCGTGCGATTGTGCTCGGAGGCATCGTGGTGCTCGCGGAAAGCCACCGCTTATCTCTTTCGACGCTATGGCCTCTGGTGTTCTTGTTTGGTTGCGGCGCGGTTGTTTTTGACCTCGCGTATTTTGCCTATGTACCCGGTCTAGTCGGATTGCCGTCGCTTCTGGGATCGAATTCGCGCCTTCAAGCCACGACGACCGGAGCGCAGATTGGAGGGCCTGCAATCGCAGGAATCCTGATTCAGATGTTGAGTGCACCGATGGCGTTATTGTTAAACGCATTGTCTTTCCTGGTTTCTGTCGGGACAGTTGCCACGATGCGGACGCCTGAGCCGGTGCCGAAGGTCTCTCTTACACGGCCCTGGACGGAGCTCCGCCAGGGCCTTCGGCTGGTATTTGGCAATCGCCTCCTTCGATCACTGGTAGCCGTATCGACATCCTATAATGTTTTCAACGAGTGGGTGCTTACGCTATATTTGGTGTACGCGGTTCATACTCTACATCTATCGCCCGCTCTCATTGGATTATCCCTATCAGGCGCAACTATTGGAGCCTTTTTGGGGGCCATGGTCGCCCAAACTGCGGTCAAACACTATGGATTGGGGTTGAGCTTTCTAGCGGCGGTGGCTATTGAGTGCGTGGCGGCCCTAATCGTACCCATCGCCCCACCAGATACTCCGATGACCGTCCCGTTATTGGTCGGTGCCTTCGGCTTGATGGACTTCGGCGCTTCGTTGTCTGGGGTGATTGCCGTTTCGGTCCGTCAAACCGTCACCCCAAATCACCTACTGGGTCGGATGACGGCTAGCTACCGGACCATTTCATACGGAGTCATTCCATTGGGTGCTGCTATGGGGGGATGGATAGGTCAGTGGGTTGGACTAAGGTTGGGCCTTTTAATCGGCGTTATTGCGCTGTTTACCACTATTTTCTGGGCGATGGTCTCACCAATAGTTCAATTGCGACAGATCGATGATGTGCAACCGATTGCCGATGTCCGATCGACCAAGGCGTCTATTTGACAAACGAGGGTGAAGATATGGACAAGGGAACAAGGGATCCACATTCGGCAATAGGGTTGCTTCGCGCTTTTTTAAATACGAGAGAGATTGCCGAAGATACGGACTTAATTTCATCGCCCGAAGGACTCCGCCAGTGGCTCCGGGATTTAGATCTTCCAGGGCAGGACGAATTCCCTATGCCAGGCGATGTAGAGTGGATCGTCGCAATCCGCGAGGCACTGCGCGATGTCCTGTCGGGCCATAGCGGGGATTCCGTGTCGTGGGAGAGTGTGGCATTACTTAACAGGGCGGCTCGGCGCAGTCCGTTGGTGCTGCATTTTGACGACAGCGCTACGCCCTCAGTGGTGAATAGTGAATCGGGTGTAGTAGGCGCCATGGGACGAATTTGGAATGCGATCGCGGACGCGAAAGCGGATGGGACATGGGATCGTTTAAAGTCATGTCGCAGACCAGATTGTCGTTGGGCCTTTTTTGACCGATCGAAGAATCGTTCAGCGACCTGGTGTTCGACTGCAGGTTGCGGCGCACTTATGAAGTCGCGCGCCTATCGTCGACGGCGACGAGCACAGCGGGATGGGTGGTAAAGTCTTAGCGGGTGCCGGACAATCTCCGTCTTAAACTCTAATGGTGTATTCATCCGGATCGGCCTTTTTGAACCGGTTGTCACCCTTGATGCCAAGATGACATATGTTAAGGATGACAGATACTCGAAAATATGGAAGGGATCCGTATTTATGTGGAGCAAGTTTGAGAATCGGATACGATACCAAGAGATACGAGGGCGTAGCGATTCTCAGGGCTCGAGACCGGAATTGGTGGGTGGAGAAAATCAACGCGCGACTCGCTATACTATAGGGGTACATTTTGTGAGTGGCGGACGCAATAATGTTGCGTCCAGAGGAACCAATGAGCCAAATCGTGTCAAACACGAACGGGGGACCCACTTTTTTCGGGGCGAACATGATGTCATGAGGGTTGCTTTCCACCCTAGCCCGTCAGCTTACCTCGTCGGCAAGGAAAGCCTGCGCAAAAAGTTGCCCGGGCTTAGCCCGGGAATTTTTTTGTTCAGGCGGTAAGGAGGGTATATGGCGTATTCGATGAAAGCTCAGGCTGATGAGGACGCACTTCTAAGAGAAGAGAGTTCCTTAGCCGAAGAATCGTTGGACCTGAAGAGTGCTCAAAAGCATCGGCACCTCTATGTGTCATGGCTAGTGGCTGTGGCACTCATCCTACTGTGGTGGCTGGTCACTGCGGTTCATGTATTCCCGCCCCTGGACCTCCCCTCGCCGCTTCATGTTGCCAAGGACATCTATGCCATTTCAACAACGGGTTATAACGGATACAGTCTGCTTGACAACATTGGAGCTAGCACGTTGCGCATTGCTGTAGGATTTTTTGCAGCCGTAATTCTTGGCGTGCCTATCGGGTTTTGGATGGCCTCCAATACGATAATCTTCAACGCTATAGACCCTGTCTTGCAGTTCTTGCGGCCAATCCCCCCGCTGGCCTACATTCCTCTGATGGTTTTATGGTTCGGGACCGGCCAGATGTCAAAGTTTGTTTTGATTTTCTTCTGCACCATTCCCATGATTATCATCAGCGCCATGTCTGGCGTGAAAAGTGCACAGGAATCCCGTCTTCGCGTCGCTCAAGTTTTTGGGGCCAATCGGCGCCAAATGTTTCGCTATATCACCTTGCCGTCGGCATTGCCGGAGATCTTCACGGGGATGCGAATTGCCATTGCAGTGGCATGGACTTGTTTGGTGGCCGCAGAAATGATTGCGGCGCAATCAGGCTTGGGTGCCATGATATTGACGGCAGGCAATCAGTTGCGGGTGGGGGTTGTATTTGTCGGCATTATTTTCATCGGCCTCATCGGATACCTGATGGAAGTGGTGATTCGGACGGTGGAGCGGCGCATGGTGCCCTGGAAAGGGAAGGCCTAATTAACGGAATGGAGGCAAAAGATCTATGAGTCGGTGGCGCACGTTAACGACACTGGGCATCGCAGGTTTGGCGATAGGAGGAACACTAGCGGGGTGTGGCACCAATGCGACGGCCTCGGGCAAGGTGGTAACCATCGGCTACGAAAACGCTCCAGATCCCGAAGCCGTGGCCATCGAACAGCACTTCTTTCAAAAGTACCTCCACGCCAAGGTTAAGTTAATCTATTTCTCTTCAGGTCCGGCAGCTCTGACCGATTTGGCCTCTGGACATCTGGACTTTATGACGACGCTTGGCAACCCCCCCACGGCTTCGGCCATCGCGCACGGTGTGCCCTTAGAGGTCGTCTGGGCGATGGAGCGGTACACGACCGGTGAGGGCTTGGTGGTGAAGAATAGTAGTGGCATCACAAGTTTAAAGGGCCTTAAGGGTAAGACGGTCGCGCTGGTCAAGGGGTCAACCTCTCCGTTCGAGCTCGATACTGCTCTGAAGAATGCCGGAATGCCGCTATCATCGGTCACTCAGGAGAACATGACTCCTCCTGATATGGTGGCCGCGTGGCAGCATGGCAGCATACAAGCCGCGTACGTATGGACCCCGTTTGACAACACGATGCAGCAGAATCACGGCCACTTCATCATGTATGACCAAAACGTTTATAAGCAATCACCGATATTTAACTTAGCGGTGGTGAACTCGCACTGGGCATCGTCTCACAAGTCGCTAGTCGACGGCTTTGTCAAGGCTGAGGCAGCTGGTGTCAAGTTCTTTCACCAGCATCCGACCAAATCCTATCAGGACATGGGCAAGCTCAACAACATTTCAGCGGCTCAGGCCAAATCGCAGACTAAGGGCTTCCAATATGAGACCCTTGCCACTGAGGTTCAATCCATGGGAATGGGTCAGGGTGCTGCGGTGAAGACATCGCTGGTGACCAAATCGCTTTCATCGGCTGCGAAGTGGTTGAGTCAAACCGGTCAAATCTCGAGCGCGCCACATAACTTGGCCCAATATGTCAACCCAAGTTTTGTGGAATCGGTCATGAAGGGGCACTAGAGGGGGGCTGGCGTTCTTGATTGCGGTATCAGAAGTGAGTAAAGTCTATCCATCGCAGGTTCGGGGCGGAAGACCGCTGGTGGCCGTCGATACCGTCGATTTGACAGTCCAGGACGGGGAATTTGTGACAGTAGTCGGTCCCAGTGGCTGTGGGAAGACAACGCTCTTGAATCTCTTGGCCGGTTTTGAACAACCCAACCGGGGTGAGATTCGATTAGATGATAGGCCGGTGGTTCGGCCCGGGCCGGAGCGCGCGGTTGTCTTTCAGCAGCCCTCATTGTTGCCATGGATGACGGTCAAAGAGAATATTGCCTTTGGCCTCACACTCAGGGAAGGCACGCGCCGGGTCGATCAGATCCGCATAGCGTCTATGGTGGAAACTATGGGCCTTACGGGGTTCGAAAACCATCGTCCCTATCAGTTGTCGGGCGGGATGCAGCAGCGTGTGGCCATCGCCCGGGCCCTGATCATTGAACCGCGGGTTCTTTTAATGGATGAGCCGTTTGGTGCGTTGGATGCCCAAACTCGAAGCGAGATGCAGCGTTTCTTGCTGTCCATTTGGGGGAAGCTCCATCCTACCGTGCTGTTTGTCACGCACGACGTGGAAGAGGCGATTATGCTGGCGGACCGGGTCGTGGTGATGACACCCAGGCCAGGCCGTATTGCCGACATTTTAACGGTGTCGTTAGCCCGCCCGCGCCAGTGGGACCTTACACTGAGTCGCGAGTTTAACGAGTATAAGCGAAAGATTCTTCAGGTGTTAAGGCCCCCCGAGGAGCGCGACCCGGTAAGGCTAGCTTAAAGAGGGACATTTTGGAGGAGATGCATTAGCACGGGAGACCAAGAGATAACAGCTAAACGCATAATATCTCGTTGCCTTAGGTTGGTGATCTATAGGTTAAAGATTACGGTGCGGATTTCTGTCATTTCTTCCAGGGCAAATCGTGGTCCCTCGCGCCCCATTCCGCTGAGTTTCACGCCTCCGTACGGCATTAAATCGACGCGGTAGGCTGACGTATCATTGATGATGACCCCACCGGCTTCAATGGTTTGGGCAGCTTTCCAGGCGGGACCGATGCCTTTGGTAAAAACGCCCTCTTGGGTTTCTTTGATCCAACCATGCACCCGCAAGGCTTCCTCGTTGGTAATCAAGGGGCCCACGTTGACAGTGGGATCGAGCGGATCCCCCACCTTCAGCGCCTCTGTATAGTGGATAAAGGCGGCGTTAAACGGCGCCAAGACGGGGCGGTGGACGTAAATGCGTTGCACTGAGATGTAAAACTGGCCGGCGGAACGGTAGGCTTTGGCCGACAACAGCCGGGCGGTTGTGTCCAGGTCAGCATCGGAATGGACGATGTTGCCCGAGTCACTGGCGAGTTCGAGCACGACCGGCTTTAGGCCGGCGATAGCTCGAATGTGTTCACCCACTGCGGGGCTTCCCGTAAATGTGACCATCTTAATACCAGGGTGTTGAACGAGATAGTTGCCAATTGCCCCGCCCGGCCCCACGGCGAGGTTCAAGTAGCCTAGCGGGAGATCGGCTTCCTCCAGCACCTCGGATAGCATAATAGCGGTAAGGGGTGTCGTTGTAGCTAGCTTCAGCACCACGGGACAGCCTGCTGCAATGGCTGGGCCGACCTTATGCACCACAGCTGAAGTTCTTTTCCTGGCGAGAGGCCCAGCCACTCGGAGATTTGGGGTGCTTACAATTGGTGATCGACACGATTTCCGATGAACCGTTGATGCGAATTTTAGAGCGCGGACGCGGTCGCAATGATTATCCCGTGCGGTCCCTGGTGTTGGCGCTAATGCTAAATGTCATCACTTCAACCGACCCGACTGCCACCAAAGTCGGTCGATCCATGACCCCTGGAACACCGGAGAATCAGCCCCAGGGGCTGGGATTCACGTTTGGTGTACGGAGAAATCCCATGGCCTCCACCAAAACGCGAATGACCATGGCAGAACCCCGAGTTTGCACTCTTCACTCCCCATCCGAACGTTACGATGACAGTGCAATTAGTCAAACCCATGACAAAAAGAATTAGCCAAAACACCTGGGGAACTCCGTGCTGACGGGGGTCGTCTTTCGAAATCCGACGATCGAAAGCCTGCGGCGGGAACTCCGCCGCAACGGACAATTGTGGGAAATAGTGGGATTGGGTGGGACCACCCCATCGGCATGGGCATATTGTTGAGGCTACTCAAGGTGAGTAGCCCTTCTAGCCGGCCCTCGGGGTGCAAATCGCCAGGGCTACTCGTCTGATTGATCGCAGACTTTTCACTCATCGTTAGAGTGGCACGTTTCAGGTTGATCGGCACAATTCTCGTGGTTAAGATTTTTAGCCAAAGAGGTGGAGCCAGGTCCACCTCTAAGTGTACGAACGCCTCCGAATATTCTTGATTCGCACCATGAAGTAAATAGTGCATAGAAATGGTCCCGGGAAGGAAAATTTCTGGGCGCGCGGCGGAAAGTGATGAATTATCAATACGTGGCGCCTCAATCGGCCAAGACTACGCCCAACCGCTCCTTGGCGCTGTTCCAATCGTAGGTGGTAAGCCGTCCAAGCGCACACAAAACCAGCGATTCGTGTATAGTGATCAGCTTGCCGACTCGGCGACATGATGGCTTGATCAACCCAGCCTCCGACCAATAACGCAACGCCACATCGCCAGGTCCTTCATGCACTTGACTCGTGACCGCCGCCAACACGATGTCGCGCGTGGCCTCCTGGTAGGACGGGCGACTGACGACCACGGCCGGCCGTCATATCGCCTTGGCCAAGATGGCTAATCACCCGAAGGCCGATAGGTAAAACAATCCAAAAATCATGTGAAGAGCGCCGCAGATTAAACTCTCGCTCCAACATGTCCCCGAGGCTGACGTACCCGCGTGCCTCCATCACTTCACCGACACGGTACAGAGTGTTGGAGTCCCAAAAGTTTTGGAGATTGGTGCTTAGAATTACATAACGTAGCGCATGAGGCTCATTCTCAAATAGTAGCTCAGTAATGGGCCTCTCGAAGGTTCCACAGTCGCATTAAAATGAAACATCGGCGTGGATCCGGACGCGCCGGAATCGAGTTACTCAATGTCTCGTCCTCACTGCGGGGGAACTCACGGGACAGCCAACCATTCTACTATTTGAGAAAGAGCCGCGCATGATCGTAATCCGAGGGCTCATAAATATCGGTGTCTCTTCCGTATTTATAATCCACTTAGGCGATACAATAATGGACGAACAGTTTGTCAGTATTGGCAAAGCCGCGAAGAGGCTCGGGATGCGTATCGAATGGCTCCGGAAATGGGAACGTGAGGGGCAGTTGATTGTTGTGGGCACGTTGACTAATCATCGCGGCTATCGGGGTCGATGGCAAAATGGAGGGCCTTTAGGACTCTCCTTACTGATCAAGGCGATACCTGCTTACGGCCTTGGTGGCATCCGGCGTACAGGAGGCGCGAACTGGACTTTGGCTTTCACCCGGAACGTGGGAATCTGGCCGGTGGAAAACATCCGGGATGCCGGTCAGTATCTGTCGGCTGCACCCGTTGTCAATAGGAAGGCTGAAATCACAATGGCGATGGCGGCCACCAAGGTGACTCGTCTCGCGTTGATAATTTCGAGCCCCAATGGTCGTCTGCACCGGACGGCTGGCTACAGGGCCAAACCGGCCATCAAGAATGGCGCGGGCCATAGTCCAATGGACCGCGATCGGTATGGTATGCCCCGGTGTAGTGGGCGCCGATGCTCCAAGCAAATGCGAGCACGAGCATGATAAGTATGATTGCTTGTATCGGTATGGCGAATCCTCGTCCAGTGCATCGGACCAGTACCAAAACATCCGGTGATAGCGCCATGGTTTATGAAGGCTTATCAAATGCGCCGTAAAACCCCTTGCTTCAGCTATGGGGCTATAAGGCGCTCGCTGTCAGGCGAAATTTTGGGGGCGTCTTCCCTCACAAATAAAAGTACTTGAAAGTGATTCGTTGCCTCAAATTAAAAGGTACTGCAATCATATCATGAACATAAGCGAATGAGGTGCCTGCTAGGGACTAGCCAGGCGACGCCGAATCG
>JAJZXX010000221.1 GCA_021806205.1 Bacillota bacterium
CGCTGGGCGCCTCTGACGGACAGGTGCAGACGCGACGATAGCGCTGACGATGGTAGACCTTTCGGCGAATTTCCACAACGAAATCCAGTTGCTCGGAGGTTTCCATCCCATCTTTTTGGGCGTATAGACCACAGCGTGGACAGCGTTGCTCCGCCTCGGACAGTGTCAGCCATACGTGGTCCGTGGGCAAGTCAGGATGACGTCGACGACCATGGCCGGGCTGGCCCGGTTGCTGGCCGCGAGGACGCTGCGATTGCGCCGCCGAAGTGGTGATGGTGGTGGACTCTTCCGTCGTGGACACGACGGATTCCGGATTCGGGGACCCGCTGTCGGGCACTGTCCCGGTGCTCTCGGGGGACGTGGCGGACGCCTTTTGCCGTTCCGACTTACGACCAAACACCTGCCTCGCCAATTGCACGATCGTGACCTGAGCCGCGTTCAACTGCTCGCGCAACGACCGGTTCTCTTGGCGGAGCCGGAGCGTTTCAGCCTAGAGTATATCGTGGGCCCGGGCGTAATCCTCAACCGTGGCGCGCAGGATTTCCACTTCCTGCCGCCATTGTGGCCCCGGTTGACCTATATCGGGGGCGTTTCGGGTTCCGAACTCGGCCTGCGCAGCGGGCCGCTCGCTATCGCAGGCGAACGGGCCGTCGAGGTTGCGACTATCGCGTGTCATGGCGATAGCCTAACCCCATCGCGCTCTCAAGTCCAGCTCGATTACGCGCCGTGGGGGAGCCAGACCGTGGTTGAGAGAGCATTTTCGTGCCTGCTAGGGCATCCAGGAACGCTCTAACGTCGCTTTATGGGTCTCGGACAGTCCAAAAGGCTGCAAACCGCTTCATTTTAAGGAGACATTTCGATACCAATTAGTTTACCGAATATGTACTTTATTCCTCTAAAAAATCAGGCGCCGCCGGTGTATGTCTGACTCTCGGGCGTGTCACAATTCGCTACCAAACCGCTATGCTATACCTTCCACCAATCCCCATGGCTAGCCCGGATGCCGTTAAGGTCGTAAGCAAGCTCGGGTTAAAGTCCGCGCTTTCCGTTTTTCTCAGGTGCTCTTGCCCTCCGTCAACTTTACATCCAATACGGTGCGAAGAGGCGGGGGGTTCTTCTTCAGGATGACCTTCATCATGTGTTCCGCTGCAACAATGCCTATCCGTTCGAAGCCAGTATCGACGTGTGTGAGCTCGGGTTCCATCACGTCGTACCATCCGCTTGCAAACGTTGAAATGACCGCGATGTCCTCCGGAATGCGTAAGCGTGCCTCATCGGCCGCCCGTTTGACAGTTAAGGCCAGCAAATCATCGGCAGTGATGATGCCGGTCGGTCTGTTGTCGGATGCGATCAACCGCCGCATGATTTCCAGGCCGGATTTGTACGTGAGTTCGCTGTGGATCTCCGTGAATCGAACTGGTTCTCCCTGCTCTTGGCACGCTCTCTGCACCCCGCTGCGCAAATCTTCGGATAGGGTCATAAATTTTGGCGCATTCAGAAGGGCAATATCACGGTGCCCCTTGTTCAAAAGATGCTGTGCTGCCATATGGGCACCGGCCGCGTTGTCGACATCGACGTAGTCAACATCGAGATCAGGCGCCGCCGGACGGCCGATCAGCACGAAGGGCACCGCTGACGATCTGAGTTCACCGATTTCCTTGGTATTCATTGAGGGGCAGGTGAGCAACAGGCCGCCCACCCGTTTCTCACGATAGAGCCGCTTGAACAGTCTGACGTAGCTTTCATCCGGATTGGCCGTGAAAAGCTGAAGCACGAAATCGTGTTGTGCGCAGCGTTGGCAAACGGTCGCCGAAAGGGAATGAAAAAACATATTGCTCTTGACCTGCTCTTGGGTGAATGGCATGAACAGGCCGATCATTTTGACCGTTCGATTGGCCAAACTTTGAGCGGCGACATTGGGGTGGTAATCCAGAAGATCAATGGCGCGCCGCACCTTGGCCAAGGTCGCTGGACTCAACAAGTTCGGCGAGTTGACCGCTCGCGAAACCGTTTGGCTGGACACCCCCGCCAGTCTTGCCACATCATTCACTGTAGCCGCGATTATTCTTACCTCCTATGCAACCTACGCAACGTTGCTTGAGTCAAGGATAGACGAACTTTTCTAGAGACCGATTGAAGAACAATCGAGGCATGGATGTTAGCGCTAGCGACGACACTCTACTATATCCCAATTCGACTGTCAAGAAGCGTCTCGCTGGGCCGCTGGGCGTCGTTCACGATCAATAATCCTTCTTGACTTCACGAAATGTTTCCGCTAACATATGGAGGCAGGAAATGGTGACTCTGTAGACGAATTGTGGTTCACAGAGGTAAATCTAAAAACCGAGGCCGCCAGTGCGCCATGTATCCACCAGGACACGCAGCGTCCACCGCTTTAGGAGGAGGATTGGTCGGAATGAAGCATGTTCCGGATTCCGTAGGGAACACTTTGCGTCTAAGTAGTGCGGTTGCGCTTTCCGCGCTAGTCGTGACTATAGGCACGGGATTTACGGCAGGAAAGCTCGTTCGCCCAACGCGCACCATTCCAAAGCTTCACTGGAAAGGTACGATTACGATGTATGCGCAATCGTATACGCCCATCCTTCCGGGCGAAAAACTTGCCAAAGATGTGCCACATCTCACTGAATTGGAAACTCTGGCGAAAGAATTTGAAAAGATGTATCCGGGAATTAGAATCAAGTTTATCCCCAGCTTCACCGACACGAATACTCAGGTGGAAACGAAAGCCACCGGAGGCGATATGTACGATGTGTACTGGAATCAAACGTACAACTTTAACTCCGTTTTCCCCCGGGGGATTGTCTATAATCTGGATCCGTACTTTAATCAGCCCAATCCGTACATTCCGGGAAATAAGAAGTGGAAGAACGCGATGAATCCTCTTGTGTTGGCAGAAACCGCCGATCCTGTCAACGGAGCCCATTATGACTTGAACGGCGACGGGGTCGGCACGGCATTCTATTACAACAAGACGTTGTTTGCTAAGGCGGGTATTAAGAGTCCGCCAAAGACATGGAAGGCGTTGATCACCGATGCGAAGACCCTGACAGCTCATCACATCATCGCGGGCGCGGATGTTCCTATGTTTTACAGTTGGTGGGCGAACATCTTCTTACGCAACAACCTCGGGCCGAAAGCCCTTACTCAACTGGTAAACTGGTCGAAGGCAAGGTACACGGTGACAGCTTTAGGCGAGGTTATCGGCTACGAGAAAGGTATTTTGAATCCCGGCATCAACCCACGCCTTACCGCCTGGTGGCCGTTGATGAAGCAACTATACAGTTACTGGGACAAAAGCGTAACCGATATTCCGTGGAATGCAGAGCCGACCGGAGCGACCACAGGCACCGACCTGTTTGCGGCGGGAAAAGTGGCCATGGTGTATCAAGGATCCTGGCTTCCCAATACAGTAAGGCTAGCTGGCGCCAAGTTCCCCATCGGGTCTTTTCCGTTTCCCGCCTCGTCCCTCGCTGGCGTATATAAATATGGCACCAACCGTAACACTCCAGATGTACCGGGCCCGGCGGCGGCCTTCCAGTTTGCCATTTCGACACCTAAAGCGGACCAGTCGATGGCCCAACCCGGAAAATTTCAAGCAGTACTCGATTGGCTCCGTTTCATCGGGACGCCCCAGCATGATCAGGCGATCGTCAACCAACTAGGTGAGTTTGTGCCTACCTTTAAAGGAACCAAGCCAGTGGCGTCGCAAGCGGGCGTGGTTGGTGCTGAGGCTCCCGTAAAGAAGGGAGAGGCACTGTCGATTCAAGGATTCGATGATGTGACCAGCCAAGCGGCGACTGGGATTGGTAACATCTGGCAAGAGTACCTGAGCGGGCATCTGTCCTTTACTGCCGCCAAACAACAGTACGATGCCGCAGTCAAGCAAGCCGTGCAACAGTACATCGCCACCAATCATCCTCGGATCCCTTAAACGCTGAACCTGGACGCCCAGATGGCGCAGCATGTATTGGGCTCTTGCGCATCGATTGATTTGGAAGCCGGCTGGAGGCGCTTGGGCTTAGAAGTGTTGGTTGCCCTAGCTGCAGTTGACACCGGTAGCAGTCGTTGTGCAAGAGCCTTCTGTATGCAGTGATGATGGGGGCGGTGTGAGCCAGACGCCTGGTTTGTTCGAGTGGAGTGGATTGCCAGACAGTGCAATATCTTGCAACTGAGGAGGAAAGAAGATATGCGTATCCGAAGGATCCGCGTACTATCGAGGTTGTTACTTGCATTTGTCATGTTGTGGACTTTGCGGTTTTTGGAGCAAGGCCACGTCAGATCATCCGGCCTCCGATAAGATCCGGATAATTTCGGGCGACATTTTTGAGGAAATGGCTCCAGACGGCGTTTCCTCCAAAATTCGGTCGGCCCACAACGCGGCCCGTAGGGACGCGAGGGCATCGATGAACGAGGGTAGATGTTTGCCCTGATACCAAGGCTGGTTAACCACCGTCGGATGGTCCCCCTGCGTCAGCAAATACCACAGCCACACGAGTCCATATGTCAAAAAGGCCACCAGCACCGTACGTTCGGGCCCAAACTGGGCCCAACTCTGCGGGGTTTCGCCGCGCAATTGTTGATTCACGGCTCGAAAGGTTTCCTCGATGGTCCAGCGGCCGCCGTAGCGTTCCAAGACGGCCACGGCTGTGGCCGTCAAATCTGTCGTAAAGAAGAAATCATCCGGCTGACGCCCTGCGGGATCGCGGACCATGACCAGCAACCCGAGTTGGTCGGGACAGGTCTCATACCACAAGACGCGTTGCCCCGAGACCCGTCGCTTCTGCTGCTTGCCCTGGTGACGTGCGTGGTCTTCCAATCCGCCTCCGGTAAGGTGGCGGCCCAGTGCTGGGGTGCGGGTAGACGGTTGCCTTTTTTCCGGCCAACGTCGGTTCCCGATAATGTTATTGGGCAACGAACGCCCGGCGCGCGGGGATTACCGGGAGATTCTCTACGGCAAACGGGCGGCGGGGGGATCCTACCTCAGCAAGCTCGTGGTTTACGCGGACTTGGTGCATACCGACCCGTGGTTCTTGATGGTGTCGGCCGGCTTGGCCGACTGGTCCTGGGGCATGGTGGTCGCGGGATACACC
>JAJZXX010000224.1 GCA_021806205.1 Bacillota bacterium
GGCGGATTGGTGCCTGACCTCCCGCACGTGGACCAAGGCACTCCATGAGCGCCCCCGCAAACGACGTCTACAATGCGATTCAGACGGCTTAGGTTAGCGCCTATGGGAGGACCCCCACCGTCGTACCCCCGCAGCCATTAAGATTGCTCCGATAGGGGCACCAATCGCCTTCATCACCGCCCGCCGTTGAATTCGTTCGGCCACCGCCGGGAATGCCGGACTGTATCGCGGATTCCACCAATTGCAAAGCCCATTGATAGCCGAGGCCATAGCTCCGCCGCACCTAACAATGCCGTGACCCTTAAAGGACACATTCCACTACCGCCGACTCCACCCTTGACCGTCTATGACGCAACCAGGCCTTACCGGCATCCGTTGGTGCCGATACGCATGCGGCTGAGCAATGCCAATCAATCGACCTAAGACCCTGCAGCCGACTCCGACTCAACGGGCGCCATCACGGTATCTCCCCAGAATTGGATTCTGTCCGACCCACAGCGGGGACATAACTTAGCCTGCCCACCAAACCGAATCAAAAAAACTTCGTCGCAATCAAAGCACTTGTGCTCTGCCAAACGAATGCCGCTTGCCACCAGATCGCCCCCTTCTTTGTGTGTCCTCAGTATAGGCGCATCCCCGCCCCATTCCAATAGTGCAACCGCAATTTGCTAAATTCTGTTCTCCAACCCAGCCGTTGTTGCCGTCCTCGACACCAAGTCTTTGGGCACAAACAGCCAAAGAGCCGCTCCCAGTGAAGCCCCGGTCATCGCAGCGGCAATGTACCACCAAATCATAGGAACCACACCTAACGACAACCCCGCCAATAGGGCGGCGAGGGGGTTAGCCGCCCCCAATACCGTCACCAATACACCGAATGCGCGCCCCCGCACCTCGACCGGGATGGCCCGTTGCAAAATGGTGTACATTAGGGCATTAATCACCCCATTGCCGGCTCCGGCCACAAACAACGCGCCGGCCGATACCGGAGCCGCATGCGTCATGCTAAACACCCCCATCATAAAAGCTTGAGCCAGCCCGAGTACACCTACCGTCTTTCCCACAGAAAAACGGCTGAACCACCCCGTGCTGAGACTGCCAACCACTGTGCCGGCCGCCCAGGCGCCACTCGTGAGTCCATACCAGGCGGCACTCGCCCCAAGATGATGATGCACCCAATAGGGCAAGAGGATGAATGCGCCGCCAAACGTAAAGTTAGTCAACACCACAATGGGTAGCAGAGCGATAAACCAGGGAAATCCTTGAAGCGCCCGCCAACCTTCTCGAAGTCCCAACCCTGCCCGGGCTTGACTTACGGCGCTCGGCGATTTCTTCAAACGCCTGCCCCCCGTGAGGCGCATCATGAGCAAAATCGCGAGCGCACTGAACCAGAATGACCCTAGGTCAAACCCAAAGACTAGAGTCACGCCCACCGTGGCAACGGCGGCCCCCCCAATGCCCGATCCCACGGCCGAAGACAACTGATAGGTTAGGGAGTACAGTCCATTGGCCGATGGCAAATCCTGATCGGGAACCAATGTAGGTAGCATGACCCCTTCCGCAGGTCCGAAAAACGCCGATCCCAACGAATTAATTCCAAGCAGACCGATAATAATCCACGGCCGCCAATCCGGGCTCACCAAGAGCAGCATGATCCCCAAAAGTACCGCCACGCCCCGCACGAGATCGGTGAACAACATGATTTTCCGAGCGTCTCCCCGGTCTACAACCACCCCTCCAAAGGCCGCAAGCAATTGGGGAAGCATCATCGCCAATCCGGCGACGGAGAGTAAAAATGGGTCTTTCAGTTGGATCTCCCATAGACCCATGACCAAAAACACTGCACTACCAAACTGAGAAAACAATTGTCCAGTCCATAACCAGCGAAAGCTCGGAATTGTCAGTGCCTTAAGCACATACGCCACCTCGTGTATAATATTATTAATCGTTATGTGGTCATAATATAATTATTAATCATCATAAGCAAGGAATTATTAAAGTTTGTGAGCTATTCCTTTCGAGATTGCTGCTGACGTCTGCCTATCAAAGCACTAATAGGCCATCCCGGGCTCTCGCATTGGTAGGCCTGGCGCCCAATGATCACCACCGACAAAAAGACGCCCTCGCCCATGTAGCGAGTGAGGGCCCTATGAAGAAAGGAAGGAAGCCGCTTTATTACAGTCAGGGACAAGGCTCAAGCCTCGAATAGATGCCCTTCCATTCCGCACCGGTACTCCTCAATACGCTTGAGAAACTCCTGGTTTATATGGGGCCATTCCTCCGGTATTGCGCTAAATGAGACGGTGTGACGAATGTTGCCATCTTTGCGGATGCGATGCTTGGACAACGTGCCTCATACACGGCGCCCAGTTTTCGGGTAGCCGATTGGGATCGTACGTTCAAGTGGTCTGTACGAAATGCCGCACCCCAATTGTTAAAGGCGCGTTGCAAGAGAAGCCACTTGGCCTCCGGGTTAATAGTGGTTCCCTAGACCTTGGGGCTGTACCAGGTCCAACCGATTTCCACGCCGCGATCCCGGGAATAAATATTGAGATAGCGACTTATGCCCACGATTTCTCCTGTCCTAGCATTCATCACTGTAAAGGCATACTCCTCGCCCATCCTTTCACTGGATAGGGCTTGGTCCACCCACTGAACCATGATGGCGGGGTCGGACAGATCCGGTGACATCCAGTTCCAAATACCCGGGGACTGGGCCGCTTTTAAGAGCGGTCGACATGGTGGCCCCGCACGGACTCCAGACGCACCCGCCGACCTTCTAGGGTGACGGGCCCGAGGTTTTTCACGCGAACACCCTCTCAAAGATGTCTTTGGTTTTCCTAAACGAATAGCCTTCCCGAACCGACCGGTCTGGGGCATTTGCTCCCATATTAGCAGCTTTTCCCCGCATTCATGAAAGACACTCAGCCCTTAGTCTGATAGGGCTGTTTCCTTCCACAAATCCACCACGGGAATTGGCTGGGTGGCGTTCTCCGCAACGGATTGGGCAACAGCGACGGCCCCAGCCGCAAGATGCATCCAGGCGAGTTCGGAGCATTCGGAACGCTGCGTCTCAATAAGTTGACCCCAGATCATTTTGACGTTGTGAATAGCCGTAAATGGATCCGATGTCGTTAAAGACACTTCCATTAACGTTCTCGCTACCATCTGCGCCGACGTGCCCGACTGGAGCGCGCCGGCCGTCCTGGCAAATGCTCTAAGGCCACTCGGATCATTACGGATCACATGCACGAAGTCGTCCAGATTTTCGACTGTGGCGTCCGCATCCGGTAGTCGTCGCCAGTCGTTGCGCCTCTCCTTTTGCCGTCGAGTTCTCTGTCCGGACAGTGCAACCGACCAGGCTAACCCAACGAGGCGCGGATCCTCTGAAGACTTAAGAATGTCCAATACGCAATGGATTCCGGTAACCGCATGGGCATCAAAACCAGACTGCGCCAGAAGACGGGATCCAGTCAGCGAGACGGCTTCATAGAGATTGATCCCAGAGATCTGGCGTTGAGCCATCTCCCTGAGAATCTCAGGCTCATCCCCGTACGGTACAGATATCAGACGGTCGACAGCCTTAGCCACAACATCGACATTGGCTAACCCTTGAGTCGCTTGCACGTGGCTTAAGGCACCCGGATTCAATAGAGCGGGCTTGGGTGCCGTCGCCAAATATTGGATGCTAGGTCGTAAAATGGGCTCGCCCCATGAATCCCACCCGCATACGTCATCCAGGAACTGAGCAGCCCGATGCACAATGAGCAGACGATGTTCATTGTCGCGAAATTGTCTCAGTCCCGCCTCGGTCAGTATGGTCCGCACCCGTTGTACGCCCATATCTTGCAGCATCGCCACGAGTCGGTGTTCGGTACGCAAAGGTTGATTACCCGATTCCAACGCCTCCAAAAATTCCCGGTCTGGATTGGACGGGTGTTCCGGTCGATAGGGGCTCATGTCCATAAGCAGATACGGCCCATAGTTGGGGTTGTCGATTAGTTCGATTACGTATGCCACAGTCTGTCTTAAGGCCAGGTTGCGATAGGTTGGAAGGAGAATGGATGAAGCTCGCAGCATCGGCCCGCCGTTAAACGTTCCGTGACCGATGTAAGGACCGTGATGGTCCACATAGCGGGACGACGCTAAAGCCAAGAGGAGGTATAAACGCTCCAAGCCGTCACCCCGGGCTTCATGCTCCGAAATCCACTGCCCGACTTGTTCCATCCGCAATTGTTCAACCGCCGCGAGTTCGGCTCCAACATCGGGGGGCCATCTATATTCGCGATGCACATCTATCGCCTCCGCCCCCCATGCTACCTTAGGCAGGAGCCAAATGCCTACCACCCGGGATGTATTTGTCCTAAGCCTATCGGACTAGAAACCCCCTGAGGGATCTGATCGCTGCGGAAAGGGGGCAACCTTTTTTCTTGGGATGGCGCATCGGGTGGACAGCTACGCCAAGTTCTTGAGCCATCCGATACAATCAGAACGGAGCTAGCCGGTAGCACTCGGTGGTACCATGATTAAATCTATGGGATGATAGGCGAGATGGTCACAAAGCACACTTAAGCGAATCGAGGCGAAGCGGATGGAACAACCGGAATTAATTAAAAACACGGTGCTCGAAGCCCTCGGGTGTGAAATTATAGAACTGGATAAGGATCGGGTCATTATCACGATGCCAATATCCAATGCAGCGCGGCAACCTTTCGGGCTGTTGCACGGAGGAGTATCCGTGGTCCTGTCGGAATCCTGCGCCAGTATAGGCACTTGGCTCAACATCGATCAACATACCCAGGCTGCTGTGGGCATCGAAATCAATGCCAATCACGTGCGCGCCAAGCGCGACGGCACAGTCACCGCCACCGCCATCCCCATGCATAAGGGGCGGACGACGATGGTATGGGAAACCCGCATCACCGACGAGCGTAAACAACTCATTTGCATCTCGCGCTGTACGGTAGCCATTGTTCGTCAGCCAAAATCGCAACAGCGCTCTCCCCAGAACCAGACGGTCGTCTAAAAGCAAAAGCCAGACAACCCAAAAAGGGGGTCGAAATGATGCAGCGCCAAACACAGATTGCCGGGGTCGTCGCTGATGTTTGGCAGTTGCCTTCGTCATGGAGACTAGAAATGAGTGAACCCGTGGTATCAGCAGTTGTCTAAAACCATGGACAAATGTATGCAACCGCTGTTTGTCTGACCTTTTTCTCCCTCGCAAGAGGGGAGAGGCGTTTTGGGCGTATCCTCTTCTCGACGTGTGGTTGATCCCCTCATCTGGCAAGCCAGCGCCCTTCTGATCAACCGCAGAAACATCCCCCACCACTGGGGCGCTCCTGGCAAATCACTGGCTTGACAGGAGACCTGCGCGATATTAGGCCACGGCCTGCGCAGGCGTGGGTTCATCCTTCGTTTTCGAAGGATACGTAAAGGTTCCTGCCCATTTGCGATACAGATTCATCATGCCCACAAAATCCGCATCCGCTCTGTAGGCATGCTGGGGGTTTGAGCACGTGAATAGGTGCTTCATGCGAATCCCCCGTGTGTCGATATTCTGCTTAGCAATAGGGACACAGGCGGCTGATATAAACCGGGTTGCGCTCCACCGTGAGGATGCCTTCGCGGAAAGTTAAGTCACGCACCCACTTCATGGTCGTGCCCCGCAGCCAGTAGGCCCGTTTATGATTCTTCCGGCCCGCCCGGCTCATTTTCTCCTTGGGCGGTTGGTAGTTTCGCAAGTACTCCAATATAATCACCTGGGCACCATGCCGTTGCGCGAATTTGTCACGCCGTGTATCTTATTTCTTCTTCCCGAGATTGTTGGCGCTGTCCGCCCCTACCAGCGCCGCATCCTCGAGGCCCTCGATATCCCGATTGACCACGGATTTGTTTGGGATGCCTCAGGATAATTCAACCCGTAAAATACTGGATTTTTGGTCGTGGTGACATGCGGAACGTGGGTCATTACTCTAATGGCGTAGGTCGCGTCTGGCGAGAGATGCTAAACGCTAACCGTCAAAGCGTCATGGCTGTTGGGGCAATTTGGTCCCTAGCCATTCCTGAAAGGCTTTTCGCTGCCCATCGCTCGGCTCATCCACGACGACCAGCCGATAGTTGTCGGGCCGTGGCAATTCGGGCATGAGAGACAGCGTGTCAAGCCTCCCATGATGGCTCACGACCACGGCGATGGGCACCCCTGGGGAGAGACGCGTCAACGAACCATTCCATTGATCGACTGTAAGAATCCGCTCTCCATTGATGGCCACGATTTCGTCATCGGGTGAAAGCCCTCCCGATTCCGCAGGTCCGCCCCGATCCACTGGACGCGCGAACAGGCGTCCGTGACGATCCATAACAGAGACCCCCAACCACAACGGCCGGGCTCCCTCCTCCTCCTTGAAATCACGCCTCAAAACGAGTCCGACCACGTCCAAAACGCTTTCGTCCAAGGGCGTAACACCGTGAATATAATGATCCAGGTATTCGGACATCCAACTTCCGCCCAGTTCGATGATGAGGTCTTCCACGGCTCGCTCGGGATACCCCCGTTCCCCATACCGGTTCCATAGCGTGCGCATAATGGTCGCCAGAGTGACCTGACCTCTCGTATGGCGGCGAAGCTCCAAATCTAACAACAACCCCACCAACGCGCCTTTTACGTAATAGGACACGGTAATGTTGGGGGTATTGCTATCAGGCCGGTATTGCCGGATCCAGCTCTCGCGCGATGCGTCAGCAATAGGCGTGACCCATCTTCCCGGTAATTCTTCATACTGTTTGAATGCATCGGCCCAATGGGTGAGCAACTCATTCTCAGCGACTACCTGGCTTTGTCCCAAAAGCCAATAGGCAAAATAGTCGGTGAATCCCTCCAACACCCATAATACCGACGTGTAGACCTCGCTCTGATAGTCGAATGGGCCGAATTGGGCCGGGTGTAGGCGCTTGACATTCCACAAATGAAAAAACTCGTGCGAGAACAGGCTTAGGATTTTGGGATAGTCCTTCTTATTGTGCCAACGGTGCCGGGGCACCATGATGTTGGCAGAATTGAGGTGTTCGAGGCCTCCCCCGCCATTTTCCGTCAGCGTCACCAAAAAGACATAGTTAGAGTAGGGCAGTCCACCAAATAAGTTATTAGCGGCCGTAATAATGCGTGACAAATCCTCTAGAAAAGACGGTTGGGGCAGTTGATCGGCACTGGGACCCGCTACGACGACCTCATGCACCACCCCGCCCACGTCAAAAGGATACCGATACAGGCAACCTAGTTGAATCGGGGCATCCACCAACTCGTCATAGTTCGCCGCCTGGTACTCGCGGTCAGGCCCGTCCTGCAATAACCCCGTGGCCACGTCCCACCCCCGAGGAGCCTCTACCGTCAGACGCACCGGCACGCCCTTTCGCTCAGGCTGGTACATAAAGGTCGCCGTCGGGGACACCAATCCATACTCTTTATCCAGATAGTTGGAGCGAACCGTCATTTCATATGAAAAGACATCATAGTCGACCCAAAGCTCTCTAGTGCAAAAGGGCAGTGTCAGTGACCAGCACGCCTTATCCACCCGCGAGACTTTTAAATCGCGGTCGTCGGTTCGGGCCTTTAGATTGATGACATGGCGCGCATATTCGCGAATGAGATAAGAGCCGGGACTCCATGCCGGCAATGCCAGTCGAAAGTCTGGCTCAAGATCTCCCTCAAAATAGATCTGAACATGAAAATAATGGGTTCGCGGGTCCGGGGCGCTCAATATATAGTGAATCGTAGGAACGGATGGCATGGCATTAACCTCAACGCATTATTCGGCACCCTATGACCTGAGCCGTAGATGCCGCCATCATATCACACCCCCGGACAGGTCGCGAAAGTCTGACCTGGTGCTCAACCACCCTATCGCGAGTGATCGCACGCCACATAATCCGGCCCGATATCTTTGACAGCCGCATATCCCGACAGCGCCAACTGGAGATCGACTTCCGCCAGTAGTTGATTCAATAATTCAACCACCGCCGCTTGCCCACCCACGGCCAAAGCGTATGCGTAAGGCCTTCCAATTAACACGGCCTGGGCACCTAAAGCCACCGCTTTCAGCACGTCTTGCGCCGAGCGGATCCCACTATCCATCAAGATCAAAAAATCATCGCCCACGGCCTGGCGAACACGGGGCAAGGCATCGATCGCACCGATGCCCCCATCCACTTGGCGTCCCCCGTGGTTGGAGACAATCACACCTTGAGCCCCAATAGCCTCCGCCCGTTTGGCATCGTCCGGGTGAGTCAGTCCCTTCACCAACACGGGAAGCGCCGTCCCCTGCACAAGTGCCTTGAGATCCCGCCAAGTAAATCCCGGATAGACATAGATGCTCAAAAACTCTTGGATGGCCGCCATCATATCTTCATGGGGAGGACGCTTCAGTCGTGCGCAAAAAACCGGATCGGAGATAAAGTTGGCAATCCCTTGGCCTAACAGAAACGGAAGATAAAGGTTCTTGAGATCGCGGGGCCGCCAGCCCAACATAGTCGTATCAACCGTGACCACCAGGGCGGAATAGCCAGCCTGCTCTGCCCGTCTGACCAAGCTTTTCACCACTTCGGGATCGCGTCCGGGATACAATTGAAACCACCGGGTCGCATCACCCATCACATCGGCGACAGCCTCAATGGCATGTGACGAGACCGTGCTCAGCACATACGGCACTCCGCTCACCCGGGCCGCCGTAGCGGACGCGAGGTCACCCTCCCGATGGATAATCTCCTGAACACCGATCGGGGCCAACAAAAATGGCGCCATCAAGTGCTGGCCCAGAAGATCGGTGGTGAGGTCCCGATCCGATACATCCTGGAGCATTCGTGACCGAATGCGTATGCGCTCAAAGGCCCGCCTATTTTCGCGCCTCGTCCCTTCTGTGCCAGCGCTACCCTCTAAATATCCCCATGCTGGCTTAGACATCGAGTTCTTAGCCATCCGACGCCACTCTTTCACGTCAACCGGCCAGTCCCACTGCAATTGACCCGACAGTGCAGCCCGGTACATACGAAACTGCGTGTCCAACCCATATTGACTCATGATCCGCCCCCTCTTTCCCCCTCTTTAACGAAGGTTCGCGTCCATATGAGAAAATCCTGCCCCTCATGGCCCTCAGCCCATAAGCCTCGCGAGGGATTCCTCCATGGATGCGATCGGTCAGGGAGCGTTAAACTTCAAATCACGAGCACGAATGCTTGCCGAACATGCAACTTGCGCCAGGTTAAGCTTCGTAGGGAAAATATGACGACGTCCGCGACAACCCAATGCCGGCGTTCCCACCCAGATAATGTTCACACCACTCATGAGCGGCCTAACAATCAGAATTTCTATGGAATTATGCGATCCGGGCCCGCGTTAACCCCGCACAGGCACAATAGGGCGGTCACCATTTAATTGCCTCTTAGCATCCCAGCAAACGCTCTAAAGCCGACCCCTCTCACGATGGAAATCTATGTGTCCCCAACCGACAATTGTAAAAGCTGTCAACGTCTCACCTACTTTAATGTGATGGATGGACTCGTTCCGATGCTCGCCGTGCCAGCGGGCGACTCGTAAATGAGGCGGAGTCGACCTTTTGTCCCCACCAGCCCAGCGGGATACTGAAAGCGAAAGTGACTGCCACTCGCCATAAATAGGCGAGCCGATGTCCCTTGATAGTGAGCGTTTTCGCGGGCTTCAAAATAGGTGTTCACGGCATAGGCGCCAGACCCGGGGGAATTAACCCACTCGAGTTCCGTCAGATGATATCCCGTGGGGGCATTCCGAATAGCAAACCTGAGGTCGAGTCCGGCATTTTGGGTCACCACAACGCTTGGGGCGGGCTGGGTCGCGGCCATCAAATTGACGGTGCCCTGGGGCCATACCACGTCGACGTGATTCACCGTATCTCCCGTATGTCCCGGCCCGCCTGAAAAGACCCAGAGCACTTGATAGTTCAATTGGTCGGGATAGAGATAGATGGTTGTGTTGGACGCGTAGCGAACCTCGGCGGGCGGCCCTAATGCCGCTGTGACATCAGCCCGGGTAATAGCGGTCACGCTGGGCGCATACGAACGTACATCAAAAATTTGCTCTCCCTGATTGATCCCGAACGCCACGTCGTGCACGGGATAAGACACGTAGATACCGGCTCCCGCCGATGAATTGTGTCCAGGTCCCCACACCTTTTGCACCGCCGCAATATTTTTCTGGTCGCCAATCGGCATGTTGAGTCCCTGACCAGTGAGACCGGACTGCATCCAGGCCTTCACCAAATTAATCCCGGCGGTGCTCGTGTCGGACGCTGTCGTCGGGCTGCTGGTAGACACCGGTGTGCCCGGACTGATATTAGTAGAACTCTGAGGCAATCCACTGGGCGTGCTACTAGTCGATGTTTTGGAAGCACTCGATTGAACACTGTTAGAGGGCGTTGAGGCTGAAGGACTCTTGGATGGATTCGCCGAGGCGCTCGAGATTCCGCATCCCGCCACCACTATAGACGCTGCAACGCCGATCAGGGCCATCTTAACCAAATGATTCATCGCTCCGTCCCCCTCACCAGGATAACGCCGCCCCCGTCAAAATGTCACACGGCAGTAAATAAGTTCTAAAGCAGCCGCGCCCGCCCTATTCCCCCGTTTGTGCCTAGATTCTCCAAAAACGCCTTCACCCGATCTCGGATTTGATCGCGCACCGTCAAAACGCGTCCAAGATCTCTTCGTCCGAACCGTTGATCCGAGCAGGATCCAAGAGCGGCCGCTAAAGTCGCCGGACCGTGGGCGGAGTCCAAGGCCCCGCGCCACCACCATGGTCGGGACACGAGGATCGTCACTGCACGATTCACTCCCCTTTGGCTCTCATAGGGAGCGATAGAGTACGGGTTGACCGTTCAGCACGCTTGTTCAACAGTGAACCCTTTGGGACACCATAAAGCGGTCTTGTGGCGGCAATAGGGCAAAATTGCCTAGAATGCGGGGCGTCGGATATTGAGCGCCCGATTCCTGGGAAAAAAGAGCGGCTTTTCAGGCCTGTCCTCCCACGAAAGTCCATGGTGCGACCTGCCACAGAGGGCCTATCGGCTCAGAGGTGCAATCCGACTCCCTGGACCAACCTTTACCCCACCGCGCTATCAGCACTCGTAAATCACGGCAATCACCTGACCCGGGCCATGCACCCCGGTGACGAGCATCCCTTCAATGTCCGCCGTCATACTGGGGCCCGTGATAATCTTCACGAGCGGGGGCAGCAGATCCCTGGGAACCCGTTGAAGACCCTCGGCAACCGTCGCCACAATTTTCTCGCGGGGCACTAAAATGAGATGCGAGGGCGCCAGGACGCTCGGTAACAGTCCCGTTTTCGGGCCACTATAGAGTGCCACACTGCCGGTCGAGGAGACCGCCCAGGCACAGCCCGTGATCCCTAAAATGCTCCCAGCAGTGATTTGCCGCATCTCCCCCGTATTGGTCCACGGGATCCACCGGACAGCAACTCCGTCGGGCGTGATGGATACCCAGTCCAGATCCAGCCCGTCCGGAGTGTTCCAGTACACCACCGTATCCGACGCCATCTCAGAGGGTTGATTCCAAACCACGCCCCTAAGAGCCAATTGACAGGTGCGTAATAGATCGTCGCGGCCAGAAGCCAAATAAGACCGTCCCCCCATAGCCTCCCACCGAATAACAAACTCGCGGACTACGGGGTCACTGGCCAGCATACTTATGTCCCTCCCCATTTCGGGTTTTGTTCCACCATTCCCCAAACGTTTCCTCAGCGATGGGGGGCATGGTGCGGGTCTTAAACCACCCCCGGGCGAGACCAGGTCCGGACTGCAAAAGGCCCTGTTTCCGATAAAAGCGTTGACCGAAACGTGCCAGGCGAATCGAGCGGCGGTACCCCTGGGGCGTGGCCCACTGTCGCGCCCACCACCGATAGGTCAGATCGACCCCTTGGGCGGTCAGATGCCGCGCGACCTTTTCTTGGCGCAAGGCCACAATATGGCCGGGTAGATTAATGTCCATGGGGCAGGCGTCAGCACACGCATGACACATCGTACACGCTACGGAAGGGAGTTCAGGAAGGATCGTCAGGTCGGTCAACAGTGGGGTTTCTACAATCCCGATTGGCCCCGAATACACACTGCCATAGGCATGCCCGCCAATTTGTCGAAACACCGGGCACGCATTAAGACAAGCGCCGCATCGGATACATGACAGTACATCTTCATAGCGGGTGTCCAAAAGCCGCGTCCGTCCGTTGTCGAGCAGCACGACATGCCAGTCCTGGGGCCCTTCGACACCATCGGCCGGACGAGTTCCCGAAACAATGGTCGTATACGACGAGAGCCGTTGGCCGACACCATTCATGGCGGGTTGCTGAATGAGGTGTTGCAGCGCCTGCCAATCTTTCAGCAATTTTTCGACGCCTACCACGGACACCAGTATCGGGGGACACGACGTGACCAGGTCGGCGTTGCCTTCATTGGTGATGAGCACCACACTCCCGGTATCCGCCACCAAGAAATTTCCCCCGGTAATGCCCATATCGGCTTCTAAAAACTCTTGGCGCATCCGTTCTCGGGCATAGCGGGTTAGCACGGTGGGATCATCACTCTCCGGCGGTTCCATTCCCGCATTCCGGGCATCGCTTTGAAACAGAGTCTGGACCGCCTGACGATTTTTATGAGCGGCCGGCGCCAAAATGTGGGATGGTTTCTCTCCGGCCCGCTGAATAATATATTCGCCCAAATCCGTCTCGATCACCTGGATGCCAGACGCGATAAGACCGGGGTTCAGTTCGATTTCCTCTGTCGCCATCGACTTGGTTTTGACCACCCGACGGACACCCGCGGTTTCCGCAATGGTCCGCACGATCTCCACCGCATCCGCCGCTGAGCGGGCCAAGTAGGTGCGCCCCCCGTGGTCTTCGACGGATCGCCGGAATTCCGCCAGCAAGGCCTCCATATTTTTGATGGCGTCACGCTTATCTTGTACCGACTGTACCCGATCGGATTCGCCCGTAGGGAAGCCTTGATACACGGTCTGCCGTGCTAAATGCAAGCGCCGTGTGACCATGCCGATGGTAGTGCGCATGGTCGTATCGGCCAGGGCCGCATCGCGGCGTTGCCGCCACGGCCGAGGATCCTGGGGCAGGGTCCCCGTCGCCTTCATGACAACCCCCTCAGGGGCAGGTTCTCCCCAATTGGGCGTCCCTGATCCCGCCGGTCCAGAACCTCGGCTAGGTGCAAGCACGGGAATGGGGTCCCCTGCCGGACGGCACGCCCCTCGAGATGGAGTAAACATCCCAGATCGGCGCTCGTCAAACCGACCGCCGACACCTCTTTGGCTTTCTCCTGGATACACTGCCATTTGGCGTCAGCCAATGCCGTCGATACCATCGGTTCAGTCATACTATAGGTCCCACCAAACCCACAGCACTGATCGTCGTCCGCCGGCTCATGCACGGGTACGCCCGACTGCGCCAAGATGCTTGGGGCTTCGGTCGTGGCCCGCAGCACCCGCCGCATATGACACCCGAGATGATAAATTAGAGAAGGCGCATCCCCGTTCGGGGGGCTCTGCGCCGAAGACGGAGAACCGTCGGCGTGCAATAACCATTGGCTCAATTCGCGCACCCGTTGACCCACCGCGAGCGCTCGCGCTTGCCATCGGGCCGCGTCCCGCTCATCGCCGCCCTGGGCCTCTATGTCCTCTTTAAGGAGTTCGGGGTAGATATGCACAACCATGGCCGCACAGGACCCCGAGAGCGCGACAATGGGATCCCGGGTGGCCTCAAAGGCCTCAATCCAGTGCCGGGCCAACAGGGCCGCCTCATGCTGGTAGCCCGCGTTGTAGCTAAATTGGCCGCAACAGGTTTGGTCGACCGGAAAATTTACTTGGCCGCCCCGCCGCTCGATCACCCGAAGCGCCGCCCGACCCGCCTCAGGTCGAAACATGTCTACCAGGCAGGTCACAAACAACGATACAGCTTCCATCACAATCTCCTCCCCGGTCTATCCTCACGGCACCGTTTAGTCGTCCGCACTGCCGATGTGGGTCTCTAACTCGCCGAGCCCCTCGATGGCTACCGTTAACCGATCGCCGGCTCGTAGCCATGGGCGTGGTTCGGGATAGCCCAGGAGTACGCCTTCCGGGGTTCCCGTGAAAATGAGGTCCCCCGGCACTAGCGTCATCCACTGCGAAAGGTAGGATACCAAGTACCGGCACGAAAAGATCATGGCGGCGGTATTGCTTCGTTGAACTTCCTGGCCATTGCGATAGCCGACGATGTCGAGTCGTGACGGATCGGGTATCGCGTCGCGCGTCACTAGGTAGGGGCCCACCGGCCCAAACCCATCCGGGGCTTTCCCCGAAAGCCATTGGCTGGTACGAAACTGGAGATCGCGGGCCGAAAGGTCATTGCCGTTGCAATAGCCGAACACATAATCCAGCGCCTCAGTCTCGGCGACCTGGTGACACCGACGGCCCATGACGATGACAAGCTCCGCTTCATAATCCATCTGATGGGCGTCATAAGGTGGCCGCACGGTCGCCTGATGCCCAACCAGGGACGTGCCGAACTTATTAAACAGCACGGGATATTCGGGGATCTGCATCTTGGATTCCGCGGCATGGGGCCGATAGTTCAACCCCACACAAATCACCTTATCCGGACGGGTCACTGGCGGCAGCCACGCATCCGGCTCCGGATCCCAATCGACTCCCAGCGCAATCGCTTGGGCCACCAAGTGGTTTACCGCGTCCAACTCCCGCTCTCCTGCACAGACCAGATCCTGAGGCGTCTTGATCGGAAATTCCCCGTCCGCAATCCGCGCCAACGACGTGCCGCGCAAAATGCCATCTTCCGTGACCACCAACAGGTCTTCGTGCTGGCCATACACCCCTCTTCCAATCTTCACGCCGAATCCCCTCCTTGATCCGCTACCCCTAGCCGAATCTTAGGGCATTAACCTGCGGCTAACGATAGAATACCAGGACCTAATTCTTAAACCCCAATCCCAGTCTCGGTAATCTGTTCAAGTGACTGCCCGGCAGTTTTCGGACCCCCATATCGTTCCGACCACCAAGTTGTACGCGACCATCATGGTCATAATCATCGCTATGACCAAGATCCCTATCTTTGCCAGCAAGAAGGGTGCCCGCACTCCCGATAAAAAGAGCATTGCAGCCCAAACAAACCCTTGACCGGTGTTGCGTACTTCGGTCAGAAAGAGCTCCGTCGACCAAATCCGTTGAAGCGGCCAAAGCGCACCAGCCATGTACAGCACCAGGTCCCCGGTGTAGATCTTCTTGCGACCAAATCGGTCACCGGGATGCCCTGCGACAAACGCCCCGACCGCAACAGCGAAGGCATTTATCCCGACGGTCAAACTCAGCACGCCCGCAGAAATATGACTGTCTTCAATGCGTTTTACAGCCTGGCCGATTACCGTGTCATAGTAATGGGTGAACTCCGTGGCTACACCATGTGAAACACCTCCTTAAAGCCATGGCTATAGTCAGGTTCCAAAGCCATAATCGGTTCCATAAAGGTCCACCAACGCTGGAGCGCCTCCTCCTTTTGGAGAAGTTTCAGGCTTTCTTGACAATCCTTTGCTTCGAAATAACCGATCAGATGCGTGTCGGCCATAAATATGCTGTAATTTTTCATTCCCACGGAGCGGCATGCCTCAATGACTTCAGGCCACACCGCACGATGCGCTTCTTGATAGGCTTCGATCTGATCGGGTTTCACCGCCATTAAGAACACCATGCGCGTCATGACAACCCCTCCTTATTGCAAATTGACAAAGAGACCTCCATCGACCAAGATGTCGGCCCCGTTGATATAGGACGCATCCTCCGACGCCAAAAATGCGACGACGCCGGCGATGTCTTTTGGTGTCCCAAGGCGTCCTACGGGAATCCGGCCCGTATCTTTTTGTATTTGGCCGGGTTGGTCGAAATAAGCACGGTTGATGTCGGTAAGAATGGCGCCAGGGAGGATCGAGTTGCAGGTTATTCCATAGGGTCCTAGGACAATGGCCAAGGATTGCATTAGCGACCGGATGCCAGCTTTAGTGGGAGTGTAGTGGGTTTGAAAACCCCCGCCAACCAGAGCCGAAATGGAACTCATGCTAATGATGCGACCCCCCTGACCCTGGTCCCGCATCACACGCGAGGCTGCCTGGCTGCAATAAAAGGCTCCGTTAAGATTGACGTCCTGCACCCGTCGCCAGATTTCCTCGGTCATATCGAACCATTCTACAAAGGGACAGATGCCTGCGTTATTGACTAAAATATCTAACCGTCCCAAGTGTTTGATGGCCGTTTCGATCATATTTTGCACTTGGCCGTTGTCGGCGACATCGGCCTGGATGGCCACAGCGTCCCCTCCATCTCCCACAATCTCGTTTACAACCTCACGGGCCGCGTCTTCTTCCCCCCGAGGGTGATTAACAACGACCCGGGCACCTTCTTGCGCCAACCGACTGGCGACAGCTCGGCCAATGCCCCTGGACGCACCCGTGACCACGGCGACCTTTGCCGCAAGGTGTTTGGGGGTCATGATGTCACCCGCTCTAACAGAACATTGGGGTTAAGCGCGACGCCAAATCCGGGATCCTCTCCAAGTCGGATCTTGCCTTGCAGGGGAACGGGCTCGTTAATCAATAGCGGTGAGAACATCGGCACAATTTCACTCGCCTCTGGATGCATCATCAAGAATTCTCCAAACGGGCTGTTCGGCCGCGAGATTAAGAAGTGATAACTATAGACGCTTGAGCCGTGTGGAATGGTTAAGACATTGTGTGCATCAGCCAAGTCGGCTATCTTGAGCAGTTCGGTCAGGCCTCCGCACCAGGTGACATCCGGTTGGATGATATCGGCACATTCCATTTCCAACAACAACCGAAATCCGTACCGGGTGCTCTCGTGCTCTCCCGTCGTGACTAAGGTCTTGGCGTTTAAGGCTTTTCGTAGGTCGCGGTATGACCAATAATCATCGGGAATAAACGCCTCTTCAATCCATTTGAGGTTTAGAGATAACAGGGCACGTGCCAGGCGCACCGCATAGGGAAGATCTAAAGACATGTAACAGTCGTACATCAACCAAAAATCATCAGGCACTTGATTGCGCATGTTTTCCATCAAGCCCACGTTCCCCCGAAATCCCTCTTCACCACTTGCCCCATTAAATTCGAGGGGCAACTTGCCGCCAATGAAGCCCATTTTAGCGGCTAAATCTGGGCGCGGGCCGGTCGCATAAAAGACTAATTCATCCCGGACCTTACCCCCAATGAGCGCGTAAACGGGTTCTTGCCGCAGCTTCCCCAGGAGATCCCAAACCGCCAGATCCACGGCAGAAATAGCGTTCATGACGAGGCCTTTGCGTCCATAAAACTGCGTCGCCCGAAACATTTGATCCCACATTTGTTCGACATTCACCACCGCTTGGCCTACCACAAACCGTTTGAGGTGGTGCTCTACGATCCATGCCGCAAGTTCGCCTCCGGTGCTCACGCCAATCCCAACCGTACCATCCTCCGCTTCCACCTCCACCACCACACTGCCGAGAACGTCCATGCCCCACAATAAGCGAGAATCTCGGTATGCGGGATAAACCGACATCGGGTTAGCAATGCGTCCCACAATCCAGTGGTCTGGGGATTGACGGTGGTAGTCGGCGCCGCCGCCCCGTTTCACATAGAGCCCCCGCACGGCCACGATCTTATGCATTACATCTCCTCCTCGCCTTAATCAAAGGCCAACAGAATTTTAGCAAACGGCGCCGGTCCTCGCGCCTGTTCTGCAAATGCGACTTTGCCGGCGACCACCGGCCTAACGTCCAACCAAGCCCCGGGTCGTTTGGTGAACCCCATATTGGCCAGGTCTACGGCTCGTCGAAATTCATCATCGGTGTAACAAAACGAGCCCACGATTTCAGTCTCATCGCGTACGACGGCATTACCGGGAATCGACGAAAGGTTCTCGTGCAGTCCAATCCACACCACCCGACCACCGCGACGCACCATCTGAAGGCTATGGGTTCGGGTAGTCCCGAAGCCGACAGCATCAATAACGCGGTCCGCCCCGTCCGGCATCAGCTTAGAGACCTCAGTTAACACCTCCTCGTCGTTCGCTTCGATAAGATCCGTCGCACCCCATGACAATCCGTCGCGAAGTCGTCGCGCATTCGGATCGATAATGGCCACTTTCCTGGCACCCTGGGCTTTGGCTCCCAGCGCTGACATTAAGCCAATAATCCCCGCCCCAATCACGACGACCTCATCGCCCTTCTCCACGGCCCCTTGGTTCACGGCGCGAATGGCACAAGCTAGCGGTTCCACCAACGCACCATGGGTCGCCTCGTTGACTTTGTAACACTGGCGCTCCGGCACAAAGACCCTCTCTGCAAACCCGCCGGAGAAATCTATGCCAATAATTTTCCGATCGAGGCACCGCTGACGATTGCCGCTTAAACAGGCGCGGCACCGCCCGCACGACACTAAGGGATTCACCGTAACCAGGTCTCCCGCGACTAAGTTCTGCGTGGGCAGATCGACCGTCAGCCGCGCACTAAATTCATGGCCCATGACGAGCGGGGGTCGACGCAGTTCGTTATGACCTAAATACGCTGCTATTTCGGAACCACAAATCCCCACCATGAGGGTGTCGACCTGTACCCATCCAGACGGATGCGCCCCCATATCGGCCGCATCTTCCCAATCCATCTCGTTAATAGCCGTCCATCGTAAGGCATTCATCGTGGGCCCCTCCTCATTGCTATGTTTCGTCCGTTCCAACCAACGCGCTGCCGCTCGCCATTGCCGTTCGTCGAGCTCCTGGTGAGGGATCCGGCAGTGGGCATCGGCAATGTATTTTCAGTTGGCATAATTTCTCTTTCTGGAGTTGGATGTAGGCATCCAGTGTCGGCATCGACGTCAACATGCCCGGCAGCAGCCGCGTATAGTGGACCGCCATATCTTCCTCATTTCCCGCCGCCCAATCACGCATTAAGGAAACGAAGTCCCGGGTCTGGGTGGGTCCAATCAAGAATCCATGGGCTCCACGCTGAAGTTCGTCATAGGCATAAAGCCCAACCAATCCGTCCAGCAGCACCATCTCGGGGACGGCCGCGCGTACCGCGGTCATCTTAAAACCCGTGGGCAGCGTTTCAATCTTGATCCCACAAACATTCGGAATGCCGATTGTCCTCAATATTCTCCGGATTTTCGCCAACTAAGGTCGAACTCAACAGCGTATCAACAATTGGCTTAGCGGTCGCAGTGAAACCACCCGCCGTTCCGATATCCGTAATCCCCTGGTCGGTGTCGACTTCCACCAGCATAAAGACTCCTGGTCCGAACCAGGTCTGATCCTCATAGCCATCGAACAGTGATGTAGAAGACACCAGATTTCGTTTGAGCGCTTGCGGGGATTTTGAAAATCCCCGGGCGGCGGTTCGGATCGCCGTTATTTTCATAAGGCAGTTCCTTCACCTGCCACTCGTCCCCGAGGATAGCGAGCCATGGTTTTCGGATCATACAACGAAACAAATCGATCTGCCTTTTGGAGTCGTGCATAAGCGTCGCGGCATTCTTCCATACTTTCTAAAATCCCCAGCGGAATGTTGGACTCCAGGTTCTCGTAATAAAAAGCCACGTCGGACATAGCCACCACGCCATCCACCGTATCCACCTCAACCGCCATACTGCTTCGGTGGTGAGTACCTGCCCACCAAGTGCGTACACCGGGAACAATTTCATCCTCGTCCTGGAGCAGCCGCACAAAACCTTTGGGCCAGAGATCAAACAATAGATAATGCAGCAAGCGGTCCGGGACTGCCATGTGCCGCCGGGGATCGAAGTGCTTCGGGGCAAAAAGATCGATCCAGCCTGTGCGGGAAACACAAATTTGGGCATGGGGAAAGAGGTCGATGCCGCCAATGGCATAGGCTTGCAACGGCGTAATAATGACAAAATCAACCGAGGCTGGATCGATCCCCCAAGCTTCCATCACCTGCGTCATGGCCCCCGAATGAGGCACCGATATCTGGGCCTGTTCTCCCAATTCCTGGCGCCACACGTCATTCATATGGGCTAAGTAATCTTCCGGTGGCCCGGAATTCACTAAAATAGTTTTCCCGCCGCCTTTTATCAACACCACGTTAATGTGAAGAGGAAGCCAGTCTCCAAAGTGGGCCATCCAATAGACTTCAGGGCCGGGCACCATCCCCATCTCGGCCACAACCGCAGTGGATACCACAAAATCTTTCAAGCAAATCACCTCGGTTCGTGTATAAGAACTTAAGTTCTATGCTATGATCTAATTATTCTATATTCGGAGGAATATTCCTGCACTCAAATACCTTAATCTCAGATTTTTTTATGGCTCTTTCGAAAATACACGAAAGGTGGTTACGACTTTCATGGTAAAGTCCGCAGAGCGTGTCGCGATAGCATTGCAATTTTTGGCGAATAATCCCTCAGGGCCCTCATACTCTGACCTTCAGAGGGGTCTGGATTTGCCTAAGAGTAGCCTTCACGCCTTACTGGATACCCTCGTCTCCACCAGACTCGCATCATTTGATGAAGATACGAAGCGATATGCCTTAGGGCCACTCGTGTGGGAACTTGCTATGGCTTTTTCTAATCAACTTCAAATCGTACCGTTAGCTTTACCGCATCTGGAGCGTCTCGGTGCAACTTTTGGAGAAACCGTCCAACTCGCCATCTTGGATCACACCGAAGTGGTCTACGTCGCAAAAACGACGTCCAGACATCCGATCCAATTAGTCTCGAACGTAGGAACACGGCTTCCCGCATATGCCACCGGGCTGGGAAAGGCGCTTTTAGCTTGTCTTTCGGAAGAGCAAATCGAACGGCTCTATCCTAATCCGGTGTTGGAGCGATTCACGGCGGACACCGTGGCAACTATCCCGCAACTCATCGAGGAATTGGAAACCACCAGACGCCGCGGATACGCCACCGATCGAGGCGAATACAGTTTGGGCATTCATTGCATCGCAGTACCGATTGTTACTGCCGCAAACGTTCCCAAAGCCGCTATCAGCATTTCCATCCCTGGGCAACGCTACATTCAGTATGACGAGCAAACCCTCGTAGAGGCAATCGTCTCCGAGGCATATTCCGTGGCGGGCAAATTGGGAGCACTGAATCCCGACAGTTGGAGGCACCCGACGTCCTCGCAGCCTGATTTCCCATCCGTTTGATGTTGCCAACATCAACTCACGCCATGCAGTCCCCGCCATTGGAAGTCTGCCGGATTAAGCGCCCTCAACCAGGAGAAGCGTCGGCAAATTGAGCCGGCATCGCCATAGACATATCCACGACGCGCGGTTCGCCGGGCCTTAGCAATAGGTAATAACCGATTACGATTCCAGGATTTAATCCATCAAATGCCCGAGTTACCACCCGCATAGACGTGAGCATAAAACTTCGCCCACCTTTTCCGCTCCCATTTTAATCCGAATAATACCCTCAGACAAAGCGAGATTGGTGGAGCTCTTGGGCGATCTACCGGACGATGTTTTGGAAGCACGCAATCGAGAATGGTTAGAGGGCGATGAGTCAGAAGGACCCTTGGGGATGTTACCCGGGGCGATCGAAATTCCGCATCCCGCCACCCCTAAAGGTCTTAGAATTCCGACCAGGGATATCTCGGCCGGTTTCCTCACCGGGATAACGCCCGAGGACCCTATGGCGGCCTTCCCCCGGCATAACGCTACCCGGTCAAATGCCACTCGGCGGTGATAAAACCGGAGGAGTTCTAATGCACCCGCGCCCTCCCTACCCCCCGTTTGTGCTTAGACTCTCTAAAAATCCCTTCACCCGATCTCGGATTTGATCGCGCACCGTCCGAAACGCATCCAGGATCTCTTCGTCCGAACCCACTGCCCGAGCCGGATCCGAGAGCGGCCAATGCAGCCGCCGGACAGTGGGCGGCGTCCAAGGACAGGTCTCTTCGGCCTCGCCACAAAGGGTAATGACGACATCAGATCGGAACAACAGTTCCGGATCGATCCGTTTAGAATGGTGCTGGGAAATATCCACCCCTGCCTCTTTCATTACCGCGACCGCCCGTGGATTCAATCCGTGGGTTTCCACGCCCGCACTATGCGCCCGAACTCGGCCTTGGCATAAGTGTCGGGCCCATCCTTCAGCCATTTGACTGCGGCACGAGTTGCCGGTGCATAGAAAATAAATCACCGGTTTTGTCATCGTTCTCCCCCCTCATCCTCACTTATCCGATTACCGTCGACCATCCCCAAAGCGCAGCCAATGTCACGACCAGGACCGGAATCGTGAGGGTGATGCCGACACGCATGTAATACCCCCAGGTAATGCGCATCCCCTTCCGGTCCAAAACGTGCAGCCACAATAAGGTAGCCAAAGATCCGATGGGCGTCAGCTTAGGGCCCAAGTCGCATCCCACAACATTGGCGTAAGCCATTAAGGTCTCTATGGGGGCCCGGACCGCCGCATCATGAATAGCCAAAGCATTGACGAGGACCGTCGGCATGTTGTTCATGCTGGACGACAGCACGGCTCCGATTACGCCTGCACCCAGCGTGGCCGCCAAGGCGCCGTGGGCGGCAACCGCGTGAAGAACCAAGCCTAAAAGATGCGTAAGACCGGCATTGCGCAAGCCATACACCACCACATACATGCCGATTGAAAACACGACAATACGCCAAGGGGCGCTCCGCACCAGATGCCCTACCGAAACCTGCGGGCTATTCTGAGCAATCAGGAGGAGTCCCACGGCGGCTCCGCCCGCAAATACCGCGACCGGCCAATGCAGGAGTTGGCTGGCAAAGTAGCCAAGTAGCAACAGCCCTAAAACCACCCAGGCGGCATGAAACACCCGCCGATCCTTAATCGCTGACTCGGGGTGAGGCAAGGCGTCAGTCGCCACGCGTCCGGGCAATGATCGGCGATAAAAGAGATAGAGGGCGGTGAGGCTTGCCCAGAGCGCCACTACATCGACAGGCACCATCCGCACCGCATAAGACCCAAACTGAAAGTGAAAATATCCGGCCGATACAATGTTAACCAAGTTAGAAACAATTAAGGGCAGGGAGGTCGCATCCGCAATAAAGCCGCTGGCCATGATTAGGGCGAGCGTCGCCCGCGGGTTTAGTTTCAAGGCTTTGGCCTGCTCGTACACAATCGGTGTCAGAATCAGGGCAGCTCCGTCATTGGCGAAAAACATAGCCACCAGGGCCCCCAAAAACCCCAACAGGATAAATAAGCGCAAGCCGCTGCCTTTGGCAAAGCGAATCATGTGCAGGGCCGCCCACTCAAAAAAACCGATCGCGTCCAAAATCAATGAAATGAGAATCAGTGCCACAAAAGTTAAGGTGGCATCCCAAACAATATCCACCACCGTGCCAACATTGGCCCAGGTCACAATTCCCAACAATAAGGCGACGGCGGCTCCGGCGGCAGCCGTCCACCCAATTGACAGCCCCCGCGGTTGAACGATAATCAACACAATGACTACGACAAATAGACTCACGGATAACGCGATCGTCACGGCCAATTCCCCTTAGCGCTATGTACCATATTAGTCATCCCCCAGGATTAGGTGTCTACCATCGGGACCTGGCAGGTTTGGACCACATGGTGGCTCCTTAACCATTGAGCGTCCTCGGGGGGAATGGGCAAGTCTTTAAGAAAGGTTGCCACGACCCCAGGCATATCTGGCCTCAGCGTGTAAAACACCCACGTCCGGTCGCGGTAATCACGTACCAGTCCCGAAGACTTGAGCCGTCTGAGATGCTGAGACACGGCCGACTGACTTATCGGCAACAGTTCCACCAACTCACATACGCACGCATCGCGAATGCCTAAAAGACTCAAGATGTGTAGGCGCGTCGGATCCCCGAGCGTTCTCCACAATTCGGCCCATTCGTCGTACATCCCATCACCCCATATATTAGTGTATCATGATATGGTTATTTTGTGGAGCTATCGGTCATGAAGTACCGTCGCCCCGTCCAACATCCGCTGAAAAAAGAGTTTACCGCCTCATCCGGCTCCCTGTTCCGTGCGTTTTCCCTTTAAAGCTCTACTATCGCATTCCCACCCGCCTTAATCATCATTCCACGATCTCAAGATGACCGACCGCATGCCCCTTTAACGCCTCGATATCGGGTTTAGCCCGACTGGGTCTTCACGCATCACCCGGGTGTACGCATCCTTCGGGATACCCACGACAATGATCTCTCGCACCTTCCCAATCCCGGGTTCTCCACAACGAAGGGATCGTGTCATCCAATTTGTACCGGGTGGCCTCCACATACGAGGCGTCCGCATCAAAGCGCGACGGTTCGATGATGCTGGTGAGACTCCACTCCGGCATCATTTTCAAGGTCACGTCCTTCCATTGCTGACCCTGAATCAACCCATCATCCGTGCCCACCCATAGCGTTCCCGCTGCCAGGAGCGGTTGGGTCCATCTGATGAAATTGACGCCGATAGTCGCTGGGACTGGTCAACAATCGTTGACGGAATTGTGCCCGTAACGTCACGGACGATCCCAGTCCACAACAGCGAGCAACCTCATCAATGGGCAGCCGTGTCGTCTCAAGAAGATATTGGGCGTTTTCGATGCGACGGTCCAATACCCATTGCAGCGGGCTAACACCCGTCATCCTGCGAAACTCCCGAGTGAAATGACGCCGACTTAAATGAACGCGCAACGCCATCTGGTCCAAATTGATCGGCTCAGCGAGATGTTCCATCATCCACCCCAGCAAGTCCTGAACCGGGTCGTTTGCTTCGTAAGATGCAACCGGCCGCTCGATATACTGGGCCTGTCCCGCCGTGCGATGTGGTGTGCATATTACGATTGATGTTGACCACCGATTCCGGAAAGTCCTGACCACACATTCCACTAATCACTGACCACGCATTCCGTTAATGGCTGAACAGCCATTCCAAT
>JAJZXX010000127.1 GCA_021806205.1 Bacillota bacterium
TTTGGCCGAGGCGTGGCCAATAAAAAATCCGCAATCACTTGCGGTGTAAGGATTTGTGGTGGTGCGCCCGTGAGGATTTGAACCTCAGACCTCCTGATTCGTAGTTAGTAGGGTTAGTGTTTTTGGGGTCCTAACCCATCGTGGGATTTGGGCTAAAAGTCTTATATCAAGCGGATTCCATGCTTTTAAGTGTCATGCTCCGTCACGGCGGATTACGGGGTTTTTGGGTCCTTCTGCGGCCCATTTCGGGATCACTTGGGCGGCCATTTCTTGCGCCGCGGTCATCTCGTCATGCGGTAAGACATGGCCGTAAACTTGCAGCGTAAACGCGACATTGGCGTGTCCGAGTCGTTCACTCGCCACTTTGGGATTGATGCCGGCCGACAGCCATTGGGTTGCCATCCCGTGCCGCTTATGCAACCGGTCGCATAAGAGACATTATGGGTGTAGCTGTGTTATGCGTCGGGTTTCCCAATAATCCCTATCTTGGTGATATCTTTCTGTATCCACTCGTCGCATAATGATCGATAATGAGCAGGCCATGAAAGGTGGTCAAGCTCATGCCGGGAATACAATCCATCACCACGTTAACCGCTCAAGTTCTCGAGACGCTGGAGCAGTATGGATATGCGCCGGCCACAATTAAGGGATACGGAGCTACCTACCGCGACTTGGTGACCTATGCGGAGGTTCACCGTGTGGATTATTTCAGCCAAGAGGTAGGCCTGGCGTTTATGGCTGCGCAATTTGGGTTTCAAGCAGACGACTGGATTACCGGGTCCTTGCCGAGGCGCGCAAAGGCATCGTGGAACCATCTTCTAATGCTGTGGCATTACCAGCAAACCGCATCGGTTCTAGGGCGTGTTCGGCGCCGCACGGCGCCGTTTCAATGCCCACCCCCGTTTGCCATGGCTTATGAAGCCTTTAAGGTCTTCTGTGCTCGAAAGAAGTACACCGCCCGAGGGCTACCGACCTTGGTCAATCCCGTTCAGCGATGGCTTCTGTATTTGGACAGTCAAAACGTCAGCGACTTGCACCAACTAAAACCGGATCACATTATGGCGTTTGTGACCATGTACGCCGGACATTCGCGGACATACTTGGCCACCATTGTTTCATCACTTCGGATTTTCCTGAAGCAACTGGCACAAGATGGGTTCGTGACCGGCCAGCCTTGGACCATGATGCCCCCGATGCAGCTTCGACGGCAATTTTTCTTGCCCGCGTCGTGGGCCCCCACCGATATCCACAAGTTGCTGCAGGCGATTGATCGGGGAAATCCGTTAGGGAAACGGGATTATGCCTTATTACTGGTGGTTGTGCGCCTTGGACTCCGTGCGAGCGATATTCGTCGTCTTACGCTCTCACAGCTCGATTGGGGGCATAAACAGTTGACGCTTGTGCAGACGAAAACCGGACAACCCCTAGTCTTACCCTTACTGGACGATGTGGGTTGGGCCCTGATCGATTACCTTAAATATGGCCGGCCGAAGACCGCCGCGGATGCCGTGTTTGTCAATCACAAGGCTCCGTACGGGGCCTTCCGGGATACCAATGGCATGCAGCAAATCCTGTGGAAGTACATGCGCTTTGCTGGCCTTTCGATTCCTCCGGATGAGCATCGCGGATTACATTCCCTCCGGAGCACCCTGGCACGTACATTATTGGAACAGGGCACACCGCTTCCGGTGATTTCCGATGTGCTCGGTCATGAGAGCGCCCAATCGGTTCGGAGTTACTTGCATATTAATATGGAGGCATTGCGACGATGCCCCCTCGATCCAGAGGCGGTGTTTACACATGGGACCTGATTCCTGGGGGAGCCCTATCGCACCTGAATTGGCTGAGTTTCTTGCTTGGCGGAAGATGGCCGGATTGCAATCCCGAGTGCCTGAACGATGGCTACACCAATTTGATCGCTACTGTGCAGATCATCACGTGACACTGACCGCCTTAGCGCCTACGGTCTTTTCGCAGTTCATCGACGAGCGCGCGTTGGAATCGATCGCGACGCAGCAAACTCGTCTGCGACTTCTACGGCAATTTGCCGAATACCTCCGAAATCGGGGGATTCCCGTGCTGGGACCCACCGTGCCCCGGCATTCGTTTACGTATCCGCACCATCAACCCTACGTGTACACGGAACGGGAACTTCAAAAGCTCTTTACCGTGATTGACACGTGGGACTCGCCGTCGCATAGTCATTCGAATCGGACCGTAGTCGATCCCCTGTTATTCCGGATGGTCTATGGGTGTGGGCTGCGTATCATGGAGGCGCTTCGGCTACGCCGAAGCGATGTGGACCTCGCGTCGGGAGTGTTGCACATCCAGCAAGGCAAAAACCAAAAAGATCGCCTGGTCCCCATGGCGGACAGCCTCGTGGAGCGGTGTCGGACATATGCACACGCGATGCTTAGCGATACGGAGGACACGCCTTTCTTCCCAGGCCTTCATGGCGGCGGGTACGATTCCAGCACTATCTATCGCCGATTCCGGCAATATCTCTGGACAGCCGGAATTTCACATTCCGGTCATGGTCCCCGGGTCCATGACCTCCGCCACGCCTATTGTGTCCATCGGCTCGCGCACTGGGTGCGCGAAGATCAAGACTTAACGAACCTGCTACCGTATTTAGCGGTCTATTTGGGTCACTCTGATTTTCGCGGTACCGCTTATTATCTCCGACTCACGGCGGAATTGTATCCCGACCTGATGGACACCTTGGAGCGCGTCCATGGAACCATCATTCCTTTAGTACTCAGAGAGGAGTCCCAATGAAATCTCCCGAAAATGACTTTGCACGCGAACTGACGTCCTTTCTGGGTCAGTACTTACCTGGGCAACGAAATGCCAGTCGACACACCGTCGCGGCTTACCGCGACACCTTCAAATTATTCCTCCGCTACTGCCAGATCGTACACCAGATCCGCCCGGACCAATTACGGTTGAATCGCATCACCTATCCTTTGGTAGTGGGCTTTTTGGACTGGCTGGAACAGGACCGGCACAACAAAATTGCGACCCGCAACCAACGGTTAGCGGCCGTCCACGCCTTTTGCCTTTTCGTGCAAACGGATACTCCCGACCATCTAAATGAATGGCAACGCATTCTAGCCATTCCGCGGAAAAAGACACCGCGTCCGCTTATTCCCTTTTTGACAACCGACGAAATGACCATTTTACTTCAACAACCCCGATCCGGTTCCCGAGATCAAGTCCTGTTAGCCACCCTTTATGATACTGGGGCTCGAGTGCAAGAACTTCTCGATCTCACACCGCGAGACATTCGGTTGGATCCCCCCGCGGTGGTCACGCTACGAGGAAAAGGCCAAAAAACACGGCAAGTGCCGATTCTGCAGAATACGCGACAACTCTTGGAGAACTATTTGCGGAAGGCCCGGAGTGCTCCGGGCTATGCCGAACCGCCCGTGTTTCTGAATCAGTACCGGACGCCACTTACCCGCCGTGGAGTCTCCTATCTGGTAGACAAGTACGTGGAGCAAGCGCAGGGTGTCGTCGGATTCCATGTTCAGGACCGAATTACGCCCCACGTCTTTCGACACAGCAAAGCCGTCCATATGCTCCAAGCCGGAATTAATCTCGTGTATATCCGAGATTTTTTGGGGCATGCCACGATTACCAGCACAGAAATTTATGCCCGGGCCGATACGGCCATGAAACGGGAAGCGCTTGAAAAGGCTGACTTAGGTTTCGATGCAGGAGAACTACCAGCGTGGGACCGCGATGGGGAGTTGATGACATGGCTCGAAAATTTGTGCCGATGAACAGATGCGGTAATTATGTAACGGGATTGATCACCACAAGTTCCGTACAACTTGAGGCTGAGCCAGGCTTCGCATAACAGAACCAAACCCATAATGCCGGAGATCATGAATGCGGATAGCATCCGGCAGATTCGCCGCGGCTAATGCCTGCTTAAAAACGCGGTCGATGTACCTTTCCGACAACCATTGACCCTGATAGGTGGTAAACACGGTGTCCGTGGCTTCCCATTGCCCGCTGGCCCGGTCCTGCCACAACCTTGGTTCTTCTTGGTGCTGGCCTAACACGGTCACCAATTCCGAGCCCAGGACGATAGTCCGCAGGCCACTGGCCGAATTAGGGGTTTTCAGAACGCGTTTGCTGGCGTCTCCGCTGAGCGCCCGTTGAATGGTCACCCGCCCTTTCTCCCAGTCGATATCGCCCCACTGGAGGACCAAGGCCTCGCCTAAGCGGGATCCGGTGGTCACAAGCCAGGTCCAGAGGGGGGACCATCGGGTAGCTTTTGTGGCGTCTAACAGTTGGGACATTTCCTCCGGGGTCGGAATCCGCAAGGGGGTTTCCCGCCGCTCCAGGCGGGCTTTCGCTTTCGCCGCCGGGTGTTTTAGCAGCAAGCCCCACTCCACGGCGTCCTCCAGCGCCATTTTCAACACGGTATGGACATAATTGATGGTCCGGGCACTTTTATTCTGGCGCGACAAGCTCGCATAAAACTCTTGGATGTCCAACAGCGTTAAGGCTTTGAGCAGTTGATCGCCCAATTCCCGAATCGAATGCGCCGCCATTTGCCGGTAACTGTCGAGCGTTTTCTGTGCGAGGGCCAAGCTCTCTTTGATGTAAGCCAACGGGCCAAATACTCCCCGAGTGTTTCGTCACTCGGCGGTTTGCGGTGCGGATCCGCCCGGTAGCGCTCCGCCTCGGCCGCCGCCCAATTTTTGGCCTCCCGTTTCGTGGCAAACGTTTTGGTCAGTTCCCGGCGTTTCCCGGTCTCCCGGTCATACAGCACGACGTGGCCTTTCCAGTGGCCAGAGGGCAGCTTGCGGGGATCCACACTATAGGGGTCTTTGGGGCGTCTGGACATCGGTTCACCTCACCTCATGGGAAGCATTCGCCACCCTCCCCCCAACTCCTGCTGTCTCTCGCAAAAATCGTTCCGAATCCCCTGAAGAAATAAGGGCAGTAGCTCATCCCTGATGGCCCCGGTTCCCTCTCGGCGTTGCTCCTTTGGCAAATTTTTTCTCACGCCCCAGCAGGATCATCCCCCCAGGATATCGAACTAGTGATTGAGAACAC
>JAJZXX010000195.1 GCA_021806205.1 Bacillota bacterium
ACCAATTACTGCCATTAAAGGGAAAACCTTGATCACAAAAGTAAGGTACACCCACGGGAAATCAGTAAATTTTTTGTTGCACAACCGGCGGCGAACACATCGGGAATCTTTCCGGCCACCCCGAGAACAAACACGGGAGTCCAGCACCAGCGATGGTCAGGTCAACCGTGAGGACAATTTACCAGCCGGCACATGCCCCGAATTCTCAGATTGCGATGGGAATTCCCCAATCTATCCCATAGACGATATTGACAGGCGCGCACGATTCCGGTGAAGTTCCCGGTTTGCTACTGAGAATTCCGATCATGGCGAGCTCACCGGGTGTATTTCACACCTCCAACGGATACGAACATACATTACGATGTAGACTGAATCCAGAAACTGGGGAAACGTCGAACTATTGGCCCATGTGGCCAAGAGGGGAGGGCATGCGGCGGACCAACAGGTATCTGGGCAAGGACCAGTTACGACGCCTCAAACATCTGGCTGCTAAAGAGAATAAGCCGGTGGCCGATCTCGGGGGCACCAGTTCTTGTGCAGTCGCTTGGAGGACGATGTGACGTGGCGATACGACATGACGGCCCTCATTGAGCGGGTGCACAGCTGTGTCCCCCGCGATCGACCCAGACGATATTGAGCGCGACATCTGCGACGCGAGGCAGGACGTAAGAGCCGCACAACGATGAATGCGGTCATGGATTCCAATGGCTGAGTTTCGGGATGGATTAACCGGCACCGAACGTCGGCGCGAATGGTCATTGGGACGGCGGTGAGGGGATGTGCCTGAGGATGGAAATGTCACAAGACTCGGCCGGGGCAGCCTGTGACAGGGTATAATAGGCCTAAAACCCAAGGGGACGCGTTGATGGCATCGTCAAAGACTCGCGAAGTCCTGTGGTCGGTCCTCCAGGACCTCCCCGACGACTTGGCGGTTGAGGTCGCAGATTTCGTGCAATTTCTCCGTGTGCGGCATGTCGTTGGGGACACGGCCATGCTTTCCGAAGCCGCACTGGCCGCCGCGTGGCTGACCCCAGACGAGGACGAGGCATGGAAACGCTTGTAGCGGGTGATATCGCCGTCGTGCCATTTCCGTTCACGAATTTGACACGCGCGAAACGACGACCCGCCTTCGTCTTCGCGACATTAGCGGACGGTGACTAGATTTTTTGTCAGATTACGAGCCGGGCCTGGCCGCAGTTGATATCAATGCGAATGAGTGACGTATCGGAGGGCAGGTTGCCGCATGATTCGTATGTGCGGCCGGAAAAACTGTTTACCGGGAACCAGACTTTGGTCCTCTCACGAGTTGGTCATGTGAAATCCGCCATTCCACAGAGGATTCATGAGCGTCTCCTCGTCCTGTTTGAGGAATTGTCGAGCGAACCGGAGGCACCGGATCCTACCGACCACTCCAACCCGAACCGCGATGGAGACGACACACCCTGATGGCAGCTGCTTCAAGCGAGGGTTACCCGATGGAGATAGCGCACGAAAGGACGTGAGTCATTGGCTGGCTTTGCGGCATCCGACTAAGACAGTTCCGGTTCCATCCGTCACCATGCCGTCACCAAGAGCGGATGGAACCGAGGATTTTATAGAGACGCGGTAGACGGCGCCGATCGCGACAAAGCTTTTCAATCCAGCACTTCAGCCTATCCCATAGACGGCATTAACGGGTCTTCCTGTGTCTTCAAATCCAATGGCCGGCTTTAGAAGTCGGCGGTGGGTTCGATTCCCACATACTCCCGCCAAAGTCAATCCTAGCAAGGCTTCCTAGGATCGGAGGCCATTTTATTTTTCCTTCAAAATACCCAAAAAACCCCAGTTCTATTCCGCCCGTCACCACGAGCCGTCACCACAAGAATCTCTGGATTCGTTATCCAGTGGCCACCAGATGGGCGAGTATCGACGGCCGTCCGTCATTCTTTTTCGGGCTCTCTTCTGAAGGACTCGAAAACGCGGTCCGCTTGAGGCGCGCTTAAAGTGAATGGCTCACGGTTCCTCGATGTGGTAACCAAACGATCGATAACTGGTGACCCGGCGTTGATACATGCGCACTAATTGGGGTACGCCGGAATCAACGTAATCATGTACGACGACGGCCTCTTTGTCGGGATGGCGCCGGTGCAGCCGCCCCACATATTGTTGGAGCACACTGCGCCAGGATACGGGCGCTGCCAAGAAGAGGGTGTCTAATCGAGGCAGATCGAATCCTTCTCCCGCAAGACGGCCGGTGGCCAAGATCACACGTCCGCCGGCTGGGGTCGGTGACGACAGTTGAGCCTGGAGTTGCTCTCGACGCTTGGCATTAGCTTGGCTCGTCAGAATGATGACGTCGATGCCACCATTCCGTAACAGTTCCGCCAGATGGTCTCGGTGTCGTGTGCGTTGCGTCAACACTAGGGGATGGCGGCCTTCGGCCACGGCTCGTTGCACATCATCGGCAATCAATTGGTTGCGCGCGGGATCGTCGCTCAAACGTCGGTAGATTTCTTGAATGGGCGGCGAACAAACGGCATCCTCCACGGCAAACGGCGTGATGCGGGGCTGCACCCGGTGTGCATACGGTGAGTGATGGACTGCGGTCTTGGTTTCGTACGTAAAGCGAATGGGGCCCAAATGCATAAAAATGATGGGATGGTGTCCGTCCCGCCGCATAGGGGGGTAGCACTCAGCCCGAGGCGATAACGGGAGGGACTGTTGCGGAGGATGGTTTCAAAACTCGGCGAGGCCAGATGATGACATTCGTCGACGATCAGGAAGCCATAGTGCTCTAACAGGCTGGCACTGTCTGCACGACTCAGCGTCTGAAGAGTCGCGATGTCGACAATGCCGGTCGCTTTCTTCTTGCTGCCACTCCATTGTCCGATTGCGTCGGGCTGGCCGAACGCGAGGGCCCATGCGAGTTGTTCCCGCCATTGGCTGAGGAGTTGAAGATTGGGCACTAGCACCAGGGTGTTGACCTGACGTTGAGCGATGAGGTAGGCGGCCACGAGGGTTTTGCCGAAGCCGGTTGCGGCATCCAAAACCCCGGATTCATGCGGGTCCAAGGCTTGCACCGCCAGTTGCTGTTCCGGATGAAGTTGCGCCGTAAAGTGGACCGAAATGGGCCTGCCGTGCACTGTTTGGTCGTGAACCATTGGGCGTATGCTATGCTGCGTCAGGACGCGGATGGCATCGTCCAACAAGGACCGTGGTAAGGCGAGGCTCTCCCCTAAATCGTTGGCCAGCGACAGCACGCGGGGCGTATTCCATGTCGAAAAATGCATGCGTTGGCGCCGATAGAACTCGGGATTCGGAAACGCGGCAATGCGGACGAGCTTATAGAGGAGGCTCCTTGACAGGGCCGTGGTTGGCACGTCCACGCGTGACTTTACCGTCAGCGGGAGTTCCGTGGGGCAGGCACCTGCGTCCAGCACCACAGGACGGGCTGACGATGCGGCATGCCAGGGGTTGACCAGTCCCAATGCGTCCCACTCGGTGGGCATGTCGGCGACCAGATCGATGAGCTGCGATGCCGCCATTCGCGGTAGCGCCCGGAGATACTCCCATGGGTCGGGCCATGGCGTGCCATCGTCTTGGATAAACTGCGTGTTGCCGGCTTTCACGGCCGCGCCTTGCAGCGGCAACGCAATGAGATTGCCAAAGCCCCCGGCCGGCATGGTATCTTGGTTGGGAAAGAATCGATCGTAGGACTCGAGCCGGGGACGGCCCATGTTGTGGGATGATTCCGTGAGGATCCGGGTGCCCAGGCGACGGGCAAGACGGGCCGCGACAGGCACCTCAAAAAAAGTCCAGACATGGGCGCCATTACCGGAACGGGATCGTTCCAGGGCTGCTGGAACACCCCACTCGCGACAGGTAGTGAGATAGGCGAGGGCATCTTGGTGCCAATCGGCCTTATCGAAGTCAATGGCCAGGAACCAGGTCTCTTCGGTCGGTAAGAGCGGGTATAACCCGACCGTCTTCAGGCCTTTTAAATGGTCATAGATCACCGCATCCGTGAGAGGAAGAAGGTCGGTCGGTTCATAGGGTGGCCGTTTACCGCGAGTTTTCAGAGCCGGCGCATAGCCGCTCTTCCCGGTCTGAGCATTGGCCCAGCGCACCGCATACACATCGTCGCGGCCGCGAAACAAGGAGCGAAACAGTTGGATCTTCTCCGCGGTTGACCCACCGTGAGGGTGCGGCAGGGGCTGTGTTCGTTGTTCCAGTTCGCGACGCAAAGCCACATTTTCCTGGAGCACCCCCTGGTAGGCATCCTCCAGTTCCCGGATCCGGGCTTCCAGGGCCGCTCGCGATTCCTGATTCACGGGAACGTCCTCCATTTTGTCGGCCAGGGCCAGTCGCGCGAAACGCGTGCGCTAAGAGTCTTTGACCGCAGACGCTGGTCTGGATGGTGCTGTATGCGCCGCATTATACCAAATTGGGGAGCTCACATCACAACGGGAGAAGTCGTGGCATGCACCGACTGCAAATTACCCCCGGGGTCGACGGGATCATCGCAGGTGCTAGACCTGGGTGGCCGGAAAGATTCTCGATGTGTTCGCCGCCGGTTGTGCGACCAGGCTCTGTTCGGGGATACTATAGATATCATCTTGCGCTGAGACGATATACCGCCACTGTTGGAAATCCCATGAGGTCAGACATTGGAGGGAGACGATTACGGTGCCTGCGGTCTTGCCGATGCGCATTAATCGGGACGCATTGGTTGACATTTGTCGGCATTATCAAGTCCGCAAACTGGCGGTGTTGGGTCCGTATTACGGGATGATTTTGGTCCGGCGAGCGATGTGGATGTTCTCGTAGACCGCGCACCGACGACACCCATCAAGAGCCTGCTAGGCCGGGCTCAGTTCGTCGTGGAACTATACTCCTCGCAGACTACAATTAACGATTAGGCCGCGGTATCGAAGAGCTGAAATTTCAAAGTTAATAAGGATTGCAACTTCTGTTGGAAAGTCGGGTCGGTGCGTTCTAAGGCGGTAACGATC
>JAJZXX010000023.1 GCA_021806205.1 Bacillota bacterium
CGAACTCCTTTGCAAATTTGCTCCGCACCGAAATGTTTTTTTTGGAGTGTGCACCGCGGACCGCTAACTCGCGTATCCACAATATGCCATATTCTGGGCTTCGAAAACTTATGGGTAAAGATTAGGCCTTAAGGCGGGGGGAGTGTCAATCAGGCCGATCTGAAGAGAATCGGCATCGACTATGGCAGGACCTATCCGACCGGTCAGCAAGACTTCGAACCCTCGGGCAGCTTAGATTTTATGGGATATAGCAACGCCCATGAGACAGTTCTCATTAACAACACCTTCAAGCCGCAATCGACCGAAGCAGCTTTCATGAAGACGTTTTATCACGACGAATATTATACAGCCCAGCAGTTGCCAGTCATTTGGTGCCGAACGCCGGCAGCATCAACGCGGTGGAACATGATGTGAAAGGCGTGACGCAAGCCAAGCTGAACCCCACCTCGGAATATCCTTTGATGCAGTACTGGTCCATAAAAAGTAGCCACGACGCTGGGTTGATGAGCCAGCCTCTCCATCGGAGAGACGACTTCTTGGAGAGGAGGCCAAAAATTGCTCAAGGATGTGACCTGAGTACTCTTTAGGTTCATTCGTGATGGCCGATGCATACAACGTCCCGCTCTCGCCGCTAAAAAGGAGAGCGGGACTTTAAACTTCAAGCGGATATTAACTGCCCAATGCTTGAGCGAGATCCTCCCACAGGTCGTCTACATGTTCTAGACCCACCGACAAGCGGATCAGGTCTCCAGGCGCGCCGGCCAGTTCTTGCTCTCGGGGAGTAAGTTGTTGGTGAGTGGTAGAGGCGGGGTGAATAGCCATGGACCGTACATCCCCAACATTCGCCACAATCAGCCATAGCTGTAACCGGTCCATGATCTTCAAAGCCTGCTCATGCCCGCCTTTGACTCCGAAGTTCAAAATCGACCCATACTGCCCGTTTAAAAGGTATTGGGCTGCCTTTTGATGCGAAGGATGGTGGCTGAGGCCCGGGTAGGTCACCCAGGCAACCGCTGGATGTTCTTGAAGGCGCTTCGCCAGACTGGCCGCCGTCTCACACTCGCGCTGAATTCGGACGGGGAGTGTTTCCAGTCCTTGGAGAAGGTGATAGGCGTTGGTGGGGGAAAGCGCGGCTCCCGTGTCGCGTAGCACCTTGACCCGAAGCCGGGTGATAAAGGCGGCTTCCGCCAAGGACGCAAACATCAGACCATGATAACTGGGATCCGGACTGGAGTAATACGGGAACTTGGGTTGATTGTAGTCAAATCGTCCACTATCCACGACAATACCGCCCAGGGCATTGCCGTGGCCACCAATCCACTTCGTCAAAGAGTGAACGACGATGTCCGCGCCATGGTCGAAAGGTTTTTCTAAATAGGGTGTGGGGAAGGTGTTGTCAACGATTAGCGGGACACCATGCCGGTGAGCGAGATCCGCCCAGCGTTTTAAATCGGTTACGTCCAGTCGTGGATTGCCAATGGACTCCACAAACACGGCCCGGGTCTTGTCAGTAAATTGTCCATCGGCATGGTCTAGGTCGTCATCGGCGGCAAAGCGCACCTGGATGCCATAATCGTTTAAGGTGGAGGTAAAGAGCGTCCAGGTCCCGCCATATAGCGATGTGGAAGCGACAATCTCGTCTCCCGCGCGAGCCACGTTGAGAATGGCGGCGGCGATGGCGGCCATGCCGCTCGCAAATGCTACAGCGCCGACACCCCCTTCCATTTGAGCTACCCGTTGTTCCAGTACGTCGCTGGTGGGGTTCATTATGCGGGTGTAAATGTTGCCGGGCTCTTCCAAATTGAAAAGGCGGGCCGCATGTCCGGTATCGTCAAAGTGATAACCTACCGTTTGATAGATGGGTACAGAAATCGCATGATTTACAGCGTCACCGGCGTATCCCCCCCGAACGGCGACGGTCTCGGTGCGCCAAGTCGTTGGTTTTTCAGACATCAGTCTCTCCTCCTCGAATGAGTCTAAAATTGCTATAGCGGTCCCGGTCAAATCCGGGGCTGCAGGAGAGGGCGAGGTGAGTGGTGGCAGGACAAAAAGAAATCCGGCCTCGTTAGGCCGGCAAAGGTCTGGTGCGCTGTCCGGCCCCTCATTTCTCAGCATCAGCTGCAGGATTTGGCACCGCATGTTCACACATCGGTTGCCGTGGCATCATTGGGCCAGTCCCTCCGCCACTCTCCATAAGAGGTGATGCTATTAGAGCATAGATTAGCCCGGAGCGCAAGAAGAAATTGCTCCATCACCGCCCGCTGAGCTGTGTTACCATCGGGTCGGAGGGGTGTTGTGAAAAACGTACTCATGATCGGGGCAACCGGTATGCTGGGGGGATTGATCGTGCGTCTCTTACACGATGATGTGCGGGTATACGCGATCGGCCGTAATCCCGACCGCTTTTTAAGGCTGCGATCCCAAGCCGGCCCAGATTTGGAGCGATACTTAACATTCATGGCCTTGGACTACACCGATTTGCCGAGATTAGGCCGTTGGATCGGGCACGTGCAGTTGATGGATGGTCCGTTAGACTTAGTAGTAGCCTGGATTCACGGACCGGCAGAACCGGTTTTGGACGTCGTTGGGCAAGAAGTGGAGGCGTATCGGCAATCGCCTTGGGACCTATGCCACGTTCAGGGGATTTCGGCATCACTCCAACCGCCGCTCACCCTGTCACGGTGGGCATTTTGCCGATATTATGCGGTGACTTTAGGTTATGTGCAGGAACCGGGGCAGGCGGCACGCTGGCTTAACCATGTGGAAATTGTTCAGGGGGTGTATGGGGCCTTAGCATCACGCACGGATCAAGTGCTGGGTATCCTTCACCCTTTTGAAGGGCGGCCGGGTGGATAAGTCTTGATACCGCTGGGATAGCATCAACTATTCCCGTGCCTTCAAACCGGCATTCGGCCCCCGTCAATCGGGCTCACGGGCGCTTTCTTTCTAGCCGCCTTCATTGGCGATCTATGCTGGATCTTGGACTTGGGCTTGTCGCACCGACTCGGGGACTAACCGTCCGAAGAGGGGTGGCAAGGCAAAGGCTGCGCGGTGGACGGCCGGGGTATACCATCGGGCGTGTTCGACCGCTTTAGGATGGAAGTGCATCAAGTCATATTGTTTAGACCCGCTGGTGAACGTGAAGAAGCCGCCGGGATAGGTGGGCACGACACACCAGAAGACCCGACACAGAGGAAAGGTGCGGCTGGCACTTAAGGCGGTGTCGCGGAGCACGTCGGGATTGTAACTGGGTGCACCGGTTTGTTGAATATAGAGGCCGTCCTCGGCTAGTGCATCAAAGACCCGGCGATGAAATTCGGGCGTGTAGAGAACACTCCCAGGGCCAGCTCCCTCGGGATCGGTGGAATCAACCAGGATTAAATCATAGGATGGAATCTCCGGCCTGGACAGATATTCCAGGCCATCGGCGTACACCAGCGTCAATCTTGGATCGAAAAACGCCTCGACATGATGGGGCAAGTATTTTTTAGAAATCTCGACCACCATGGGATCAATTTCCACGAGGGTCACCGTCTTGACCGTTTTTGAGGCGAGGACTTCCCGCGCTAAGCCGCCATCACCTCCCCCGATGATGAGCACATGATCAGGGTGGGGATGAGCCCTTAGTGGAACCCAGGCCAGCATTTCATGATAGATAAATTCGTCGCCACAGGCGGTTTGCATAATGCCATCCAACACCAATGCGGGCCCAAAGGATTCGGTATCGAGCACTTCAATCGACTGAAACGCGGATTTTCCCGTAAACAACATGCGTTTTACCTTCCAGTTCAGGCGGTGGCCATCCGATGCATTTTCCGTAAACCATAATGACATGCGGCTACTCCTCTCGTCCGATAACGGTCAAGTCTAGTGAGCGCGGGCGTTTGCCTCATCACTATCCCGACGCAAAAAATTCCTCCGAAAAGACTCAGGATTGTCCAGCGGTCGTCCCGGCGCGGACATTGGGTTTAGTATATCATGGCGGTTGTCCTGACTTGAACCTGAATGGTAGCCAGCCTCAGTGTGGAGTTGCCAATTGGACAACGTGTAATTTTATAAAATAGCGGCGAAAAACCCCTTGGTTGACCGATGGGGATGAAAGCCGCTGGGGTCTTCCCTCTCGATGAGGGGAGACCCCATGGGTTCCTCTGCGAATAATGTCCCGCAAATGGATAGATTACATGGCGCAATCTATCCATTTGTGGTATAATCTTCCTAGGTGATGCGGCATGGACCGTACCGTAGAAAGCCATCACAATATCACGTTTGACTGCAAATACCATGTCGTGTTCTGCCCTAAATATCGCCGGAAGGTACTGGTCAACGGGGTCGATGTGCGGCTCAAGGAATTGCTGAACAGCAAAGCCCGTGAACTCCGGACCGACATCGTGGAAATGGAAGTCATGCCGGATCACGTCCATCTCCTCATTCAGTGCGATCCGCAGTTTGGGATTCATCGGGTGGTCAAGCAGCTGAAAGGCTATACCTCCCAGGTTCTTCGTCAGGAATTCCCGATCCTGAAGCGCCGCTTGCCGTCTTTGTGGACCAATTCGTATTTTGTGGCGACGGTGGGCGCGGTGCCACTCGATGGGGTTAAGCGCTATATCGAAGACCAGAAAGGACAGTAACCATGCGCCAATCGTTCAAATATCGTCTGTACCCCAATAAGAGACAGCAACCACTCATCGACGAGACCTTAGAACATTGCCGTCTGCGGTACAATCGCTTGCTGGCCGAACACCAGGAAGCCTATGAGAAGTCCGGCAAAACGCTATCCTATGTGGCGCCAGCGAACAGCTTTCCGGCACGGAAAGCGGCGATTCCGATGCTCCAATCCGTTCATTCGCCGATGTTGCAGGATGTGGCGAAGCGGTTGGATAAAGCCTTTCACGCGTTCTTTCGCCGCGTCAAAAACGGGGAGAAACCCGGCTATCCGCGCTTTAAGTCCATCGGGCGCTATCATTCCTTCACCGATCCGCAAGGAGG
>JAJZXX010000146.1 GCA_021806205.1 Bacillota bacterium
CCTGAAGGTGATGCCGGGAATTTCGCGTGGCCATCATCGCACTCCTTTTTTGAGTACCTTTTTTTATGAGGCAATGAAAGTGTTTGGAGTACTTTTTTTATGAGTCAAATCGGACGATTGACACCCGGCTTGCTGTCGCGATACGATAAAATGAAGCAAGTGCTTGGTTAGGAGGGACGCTCTTATGGCCCAAACGGCGGCGATTGGCGATCGTGACGCGTATTTTTTAGAGCGATTGGACCGGGGCGACCGAATTGAAGCCGAGGACTGGATGCCCGAAGATTACCGTCAGCAGTTAGTCCGCCTCATAGCCATGCATGCGGTCAGCGAAATTATGGGGGCATTGCCGGAGAAAGAATGGGTGCCACGCGCGCCGACTCTTTATCGCAAGTTGGCGATTACTGCCAAAGTGCAAGACGAAGTGGGACACGGGCAATTATTGATTCGAGTGGCCGAAGACTTAATGCGCCCCTGGGGGAAAGGCCGCGAAGACATTATGGCGGACCTGTTTTCCGGTCGTCTTAAGTATCATAATGTTTTTCATATGGCGACCCCAACTTGGGCGGACGCGGGCATTATTGGCTGGTTGGTGGACGGTGCCGCCGTCATCACCCAGGGGATGTCCTTAAGTTGTTCGTATGCACCCTATGCCAGAGCCTTAGGCCGTATCGTCGAGGAGGAAGGCTTTCATATTCAGCACGGCGAGAGTATCTGCATGGCCTTAGCCGAAGGTACCCCCACACAGCGGACCATGTTGCAGGATGCACTGACTCGCTGGTGGCCCGCTTTACTGATGTTTTTTGGCCCGCCCGAGAAAAGTCAGTTGTCGACGCACCAACTGCGCAACATGCGTTACCGTATTCGTTCGAAGACCAACGAAGAGTTGCGCCAGCGGTTTTTTACCAAATATGTGCGGCGCATCTGGTCTTTGGGGTTAACTATTCCCGATGCCACGCTGGCCCAAGATGGGGTCACCAAGGTGTGGACCTATCAACAACCCGACTGGGACGAATTCCGGCAAATTGTGATGAACCACGGACCTCGATCTAGAGCCCGGTTGGATTTGCGGGCCACAACGTACCAGGAGGGCACCTGGGTGCGGCGAATGATCGCCCACCACAGTCCGGCGTAGGAGGTTATTGATGGAGGACCTCAGTTTTGATGTCTATGAGGTATTTGCGCAATCCGACTCATTGAGCCCCCATGTGCATGTGTTCAATGTGTTGGCGTCGTCGGTCGATATGGCTTTGGCGCTGGCGGAAGAGAATTTTTTTAGGCGCGAGGGGTTCATCAATCTGTGGGTGGTGCGCCGAGATCATATCCATCAACTCGGCTTTGCGGATCGCGACGGATTTAAGAAAATGGCCAAAAACTATCGTGTAACCGAGGACTACAAGTATCTGGTGGACAAATGGCGCCAGTATCGTGAGCATCCCATGACTGCCAATGGGGCCAAGGTTAGAGGGGGTGGCGAGGACGGAACGACGGTCGATTCAGGAGATTAAAGACGTACCTGATCTCCGGGTCGCGACCCAAGCAGTGTTGTTCCAATTGGCTGACGATGACATGGTGATTGGATTCCGTGATCAGGAGTGGTTGGGACTCGCTCCGCACATCGAAGAGGATGTGGCTTTTGGTTCGATAGCCCAGGAGGAGATAGGGCATGCGGCGCACTATTACGAACTGTTGTCCCAACTGGACCTGGGATCTCGTGATGACCTCGCCTCGCTGAGACCGGCGGAGGAGCGTCGCAATTCGGTCTTGTTGGAAAGGCCCAATGGCCTGGGCACCTATCTGGAGTCTCCTCACTTTGACTGGGCGTTTACCATTATGCGCCATTATTTTCATGACGTTTGGGAGATGCGCTGTCTTGGCGCCCTCACCCAGAGTGCAGCCATTGAATTAGGGCTGGCGGCTGACAAAATACTCGCCGAAAAGCGGTATCATCGTGCCCACCAAGAACTTTGGATCAAAACCATGCTGGATCGCGGTGATGAACAGTCGCAAGAACGGGTCAAAAAAGCGCTGGCTGACACTAACGAGTGGGCCGCCGACCTGCCTGACTTTGGGGGTCAGGAGTGCCTTTTTGAGGAAACCAGGATTGTTCCTGGGGCCTCCACACTTTCCACATCTTTTTGGCAGGAAATTGATGCGTTTACGGGTGCGTTGGGCTTACCACGTCCGTCCGGGACCGTGACCCGTCTTAACGGTCGGCGGGGGCAGCATACGCCGGCTCTTCAAGAGGCATTGGAAGTCTGGTCCGAGGTTTATCGTCTGGAACCTGGTGCTCAGTGGTAAAACGAGGGGAGTAAAGATGCTATCGGCAGAGCTAATGGATATTCTTCGCGAGGTGACCGACCCGGAGATTCCTCGAGTCAGTATTGTTGATTTAGGCATGGTCGAAGGGGCTAGCGTAAAGGGTGAGCACATTACGGTCTCTTTGATCCCTACTTTTGTGGGGTGCCCCGCGCAAATGCTGATTCAAGAAAAGGTGCAAGAGCACTTGCTGGCTGCATTCCCGACGCATGCGATCTCGGTGCGCCTTTCTTTGGAGGTTCCCTGGAGCACTGATCGCATTACCGATACGGGACGCCAGGCCCTCAAACAGTCGGGAATCGCCCCGCCTGGGGCTGACTTAAATGACGTGGCCTGTCCTTTTTGCAATCGGCACGATACCCTCTTGCAAAACCTTTTTGCCTCCACGTCGTGTCGAAGCCTGTATTATTGTAGGGCCTGTCAAAACCCCTTCGAGGCGTTCAAGCCGCTTTAAGGCTCGTCTGATGAATCTCAATCCGGTAAACTCTGAATTATAGGTTTTGGGGCCTGTCTTGGATCACGAAACCCTGGTTTAGATCGGTTTGTGAAAGGATGGGATTATGTAGTTTGGGCTGGCATCGAACCAAGGCCGTACGGTCGGTGCACTGCGGGGACCATTCGGGTTGTCTACGCCGTAGCCTATTGGGGGATCACCCAACCGAACGCATTGGGCCATGGGCTCCTGACACCTGGCTGGTGGCAGCCGCGTCTAGCTTTAGTCGTGTTTTTGATGCGTATGTGCTATACGCCCACGGGCTGGCCAATTTGTTCCGCGCCATCACCACAGGATAGTATCGGCTAATCCGGCACTTTTTGGTTAAACTGTAAACGGTTCCGGGACAGAATCGGGGTGCCTAAAGACCCTTGAGGAGGAGCATATGCGGCCAAATTTCCGCGCGTTATCCATCTATTTGATTGGCATTTTCGTGGGAGCACTGGACACCAGTATTATTGCGCCGGTATTTCCCTTAATCATGAAGGGTTATCATATCCCCTTAGACACGGTGGCCTGGACCGTGACCGCGTACACGGTGGCCTATATCGCGTCGACGGTGCTGTCGGGCGCTTGGGGTGACCGTCTGGGTCATAATCGCGTCTTTGTCTGGGGTATCGTCGCGTTTATGTTGGCTTCTTTATTAGCCGCCTTTTCTCCAAACTTCTGGGTGTTCATGATAGCCCGAGTGATTCAGGGGGCAGGAGCGGGCGCAGTCTACCCCAATGCTCAGGCAGAAGGCATCCGAGGGTTTCCGGTGGAGCGGCGGGGCATGGCGCTCGGTATCTTTGGAGCGGTTTTTGGTTTGGCCAGCGTCCTAGGACCCACTCTAGGCGGTGTATTAGGTCAATATTTGGGATGGCCCGCCGTGTTTTTAGTCAATGTGCCGATTGTGTTGGTGGTGCTAGGCATGTCCCGGCGCATGAAGGTGTCGACGCGTGAAGAGCGGGATGTGCCCGACTGGCGTGGCGGTACGGCATTCTCCGTCTTGCTGGCGACAGCCCTTTTAGTGATTGAAGTGTCTGGGGTCATACGGTGGGGGTCTTTGGTATTGGCGCTACTAGCACTGGTGGTGTTTGTCCGTCGTGAAAAGCGCGCTCATACGCCCTTTTTAGATCCAAAGCCGCTGGCCAGCAACGGCGGGGTAGCCATGATGGTGGGCGCTGCACTGATAGGGTTAGACATGTCGGCGGCTGTCTTTGTGCCGACTTTGGCTCAGCGGCTATTGCATTTTAGCGTCTTGAATTCTGGGTTGGCACTCCTGCCCGCGGCCATAAGCGGTGCCGTGCTCGCAGGTGCTGGCGGCGTGCTGGTGGACCGAGTGGGTCCCCGTAAGATACTGATGATTGGATTGATGGCCGGGGCGATTGGGGGTGTCTTATTAGCATGGCCCCATTTGGACTTTCTGCGATTTGTCGTAGCCATGCTGTTCTTTGGCTTGGGGACGGCGTTCACGATGGGAGCCCCCCTCAACCGACTGGCCTTGGGCCTTTATAAGGAGAATCAGGCAGCCGAGGCCTTATCGGTCGCGGCGGTTTTTCGGGGCATGGGAATGGCGGCAGGACCCATCATATTGACGGCAATAGAGGCTTTCCACGGATTCTCGGGCATGTTTGGAGTGTTGGCCGCGGCCTCGTTAGTTGGCATGGGCGCCTTTGTGTTTGTACCCGACGTGCGGGTGGTTAAGCGTGGACCCGCTGTCACGGAGACCTAAGTAGCGGCTGATGGGCGCCAGAAATTGGATTGGGGCTCAAGGTTAAATCCGTCAAGGGTGGGTGATAATAACCGCACTACCCGAGATGGAGGTGATATGGATGGCTCGAGGCAGTCATACGGGCAACCGGGCACTGGTACAAGGTGCCGCGCGGGCACTGGATCAATTTAAGTACGAAGTGGCTCGTGAAATAGGGTTACAGGGGATAGAAGACGGTTATTGGGGCGATGTACCCAGCCGCCAATGCGGTGCAGTCGGAGGGCATATGGTTCGCAAGATGATTGAGATGGCGGAACAGCAACTGGCTGGACGAACTCGTTAAAGCAAAAAGGCCGGGATCTCCGGCCTTTTTAGTCTCGTGCGCCCGGCATGGGCGTGTGCTTTAAGGTGAAAGTCCTGAACGGGGGATGACCGTTCCAACCGTTAGCCAAAGGCAAGGGTGTCCATCGTGAG
>JAJZXX010000235.1 GCA_021806205.1 Bacillota bacterium
CTGTTGGCGGAGGTTGTACCGGACCCCGAACGGGCACTCACCCGAGCTCGGGAGATGCTGAGGCCAGGAGAGTTGCTGCTCATTACCGGGTCGTGTTATCTGGTTGGAGCACTGCGCCGGACGGTGACTGCCCCTTCGGATGCACCGTCCCTGGATTGGAGATGATGACTAGGTGCTGTTGCGCAATCTGAACCCCCCGCGGGAGCCAGCTCCGTTGCCCATGGCATGGATTCTTCACGGTCTGGGCAACCGAAATCTGGGGGACAGATTTCGCTTCGGGAATCCATGCGGTCGTCGCCTCTTCATAGCGAACGAATCAGGTTGCCCAGACAGAACCGGTGTCAGGGACCAGCCCGGCCCGTCGAACATAGTGAGAAGGTGGTGGCTAAAAACGGCAATTCCGGAAAGAACCCGGCGCCCGCCAGTTTTTCATAGGACGAGGAGGAATACGTAATGGATTGCGACACATGCCAAGGGCACGGAGAGTGGGCGTGTACGGCGTGCGGCAACGCCGCGGCACTAGCGGCGGGCAAGCCGCCATCGGAAACTTGCACAAGATGCGCTGGAATCGGTTATGTGATCTGTCCCGCATGCGGTGGGAACGGAACTTTGGAGTAATAAGTCAACAGAACGGAGAATGTGACCATGACACAGCCAACCCCCATTGCGGTGGCTTACGGAGACGGCATCGGGCCGGAAATAATGGAGGCCACGCTGAACGTTATTCAGGCTGCTGGAGCCAACATTGCGATCGAAACGGTTGAAATCGGCGAAAAGGTTTATTTGCGAGGAATCGAAACCGGGATGGAACACAGCGCCTGGGATGTCTTACGAAGAACCCAGGTGTTTCTCAAGGCGCCGATCACTACACCCCAAGGTGGTGGCTACAAGAGTCTCAACGTCACGACTCGCAAGGCATTGGGGCTCTACGCGAATGTTCGCCCAAGTGTCTCCTACCATCCGTTTGTCCGCACCAAACACCCGACCATGGATGTGGTCATCATCCGCGAAAACGAGGAGGATTTGTACGCTGGCATCGAGCACCGACAGACGGACCAGGTCTATCAGTGCCTGAAGCTTATTACCCGTCCGGGATCCGAAAAGGTTATCCGCTACGCCTTTGAATACGCGCGCTCCCACCACCGCAAAAAGGTTACCTGTTTCGTGAAAGACAATATCATGAAACTGACCGACGGACTCTTTCACAAAGTGTTCGACGAGACGGCCGCAAGGTATCCGGATCTCGAGAATGAAATTTGGATTGTCGATATCGGCGCGGCCAAGCTGGCGGACACCCCCGAACGATTCGATGTCATTGTCATGCCGAACCTCTATGGTGACATCCTGTCCGACATGGCGGCCCAGATCGCCGGATCGGTGGGACTGGCGGGGTCCGCCAATATCGGCGAGCAGTGCGCGATGTTTGAGGCCATCCATGGCTCCGCGCCCCGCATCGCTGGTCAAAATCGTGCCAATCCATCGGGGTTAATACTCGGCGCGGTCATGATGCTGGTTCATATCGGCCAATCTGCAGTCGCCGTGCGGGTGCACAACGCCTGGTTGAAGACGATTGAGGATGGCATTCACACCTATGACATCTTCATGGATGGGATCAGCCGCCAAAAGGTGGATACTACCGGGTTCGCTGAGGCGGTCATCAGTCGCTTGGGGGAATCACCCAAAGTGCTGAAGCCAGTCTCGTACGGCATCGAACAGCCCATGTCGCTATGGCGAAAAAATGGTCAGCAAGAGAAAGTCGAAAAGCGTCTGGTCGGGGTCGACGTGTTCTTGGATTGGGATCAGGGCTCGCCGGATGACCTCGGTAGTGCTCTCGGGAAAGTATCGGCAGACCCTTTGCATCTCCAGGTGATCACTAACCGGGGCATCAAAGTGTGGCCGCAAGGATTGCCAGAGACTTTCTGCACAGACCACTGGCGTTGCCGATTTTTACGCAGCGGCGGGGAAACGGTGCAGCCTAGCCAGGTGGTGGAACTGCTTAAGCGTGTTGTTGAGGCCGGGTTTGACAACATTAAGACCGAGAACCTTTATTTTTTCGACGGAGTGCCAGGCTTTTCAGCGGTGCATGGATAATTGGGTCGAGAGCGACGGATCAGCCGATGAGACCTAGGGAAAGATTTCGATATTCTATGGTGGCGGCAATGGGCAATGTTCGACTTCCGGCTTAGGCAGGGCGCAAGTATTTTTGCGCCATTGCATCGTGTCGGTCGGACAGATGATAAAATATCGGAAGCTTACGCAATTCACCGTAATGTGGTGAACACTAGAGCCGGTGCCTGGGTTTCTGTAGCTAGAATGATGCTACCGAGTCGACCGCCCGAATCCATGGCGGGTACACCATGGGAAACATTTCCGATAGAGAACGGGCGTCTCATAGAATAGCGTATCCGTTATTGTGGGTTTGGCGTCTCTGCTGAACAATTGTCATTGCCGAGGCCTGCTCTGAGCATGACCAGGACCGCGTCTCGGTACTTCGGTATCGGGTCGTGGCTCTGCCGACGCCCGGGCGCCGGGAGCGTCCGGTTTTACGGGTGACCAAACAAGAGACGCTGTTTTGCGTTTTGACTTGGCGGCCGACAACACGGCTCTCACGCGGTAGATAATAGAGCCGCCCATTGCAAAGGGCTTCGTGCCCCAAAACCCCGCCAGCTACCGCTAGTAGAGCCGTTCCAAAGTCCTGTTCCTGTACCTTGACTGAAAGCGGAAACCGGCTCGCAAGTATGTTAAGAGGTTAACCTGCCAAGAACAATACTTGACAGGGCCAGAAGGAATATGAGGAGACTTCGTCAATTGAGTCAGTGCTTGGTATAATGAAAACACAAAATGTCAAAGTGGGTGTCGTAATGAAGGTGTCCGCACAACACCAAAAGCTAATCGCTATAGCGCAACGGCGATTTGACGGTTTTACACCCTATCAGGTGGTCACTTTTCTCAATCAGTCCTTGAAAGAAAAAGGGCTCATTTTCGGACTGCGACAATTTGACGGCGAGTGGGAGCTTACCGTATATGATGCCAACAACCACAATGGAACGCCCTAAGGTGGGTGTGGGTGGTATATTGGCACGACCGGATGGTCGTGTTCTCTTAGCCCAGCGAGGTCGGGAACCGAATCTGGGACGTTGGGCGTTTCCGGGAGGCTCTGTCAAATTTCAGGAGTCGTTAGCGGATGCCTTAGTCCGTGAATTTTGGGAGGAAACGCACCTTAACATTTCTTCCCCCATTTTAGCCTGGGTGGCGGAAATCAAAGACAATCATCGTATACACTTTGTGGTGCTGGACTATGTGGTTGAATCGACTGACTATGACATCCGGGCTGGATCCGATGTAGACGACTTGGCTTGGGTAGGACCGGAGGAGTGGTTCAATTTGAACTTAGCCGATGGCATGGCAGCTTGTCTCAATGACGTTGGGGTCAGGCATTTGATCGGTTGGGAGGCGTGATGACCCATCCTCGACTGATGCGGATTGGATTGTTGGCAGCCGTCGGCCTGATGTTAACAGGATGTGCGCATACCAACTATTTGCTGCCGCAAGCTAACCAGCATCTTCCCCGCGGGATGGCCGGATATCAAGAGTCAGTCGAGACCCAGACGCGCACTCTCACTGCGACGCTTAATCAAGCTATCAGAACGGAGGAAACCGTGCTGGCCCACGACCCCGGATACGCCAACGGGTATATGCGGTTAGGCGATCTTTTGCTCCGTGCGGGGCAGACCCAATCTGTCTTATGGGCCCTAACCCAAGCCTGTCATTTAGCGCCCCACAACGCCACCGACTGGGTCACCTTGGGACAAGCCGAAGCGCTCTATGGCACAATGGCTCGTGCGCGATCGGCTTACCATCGGGCCATACGGGCCAACCCTGGGGAATGGATCGCCTTTGACGGGTTGGCATACCTGGCTATTTCGCGAAAGAACCTTCAAAAAGCCTGGAACGACGCCAAGACCGCTTTAAAACTTGGAGGGGAGGAGGGACCGACCTACGACGTCATGGGGCGCGTTCTGTTAGCAAAAGGGGATCCCGCCGATGCCTTGACTTATTATCGCCAGGCTCAAAAAGTCGAGCCGAGTTGGTGGCAAAGCTACTATGATGCGGGACGCGCTGAGCTGGCGTTGGGAAACCAACACTTAGCGCAACAGGAGTTCGTCCGAGCGCTTAAACTGGACCCCACCAATGGCCAGGTATGGCAGATTCACAGTGCTTTGATGCGGGTGGAAAGGACATTGATTGGAGCGAGCGGTCATCGCCGCGGTGTATCCTAAGAGCAATGAATAGATGGACCGGCAAGGAAATTTTTGATGGCGCATTGCTGTGGGGGCGACTACCCGCGAATCTAAGTGAGACTGAGTACTGTGGTGTGGTTTCCGTAACTTGTGTTCCCATGTCGCCCATGTCTATGGTTCTTGGCGTACTTCGTTGTGGGAAATGGATTCGTTTTTGACATCCTCCCCATACCTAAAGGCAGGGGATTCCAACGCTCACACGTTGGCTTTCCTGCTTCGTTGAGGCGTGCCTGCTCGTGGGCTTTTCAGCTTTCGAGCGGGTCTTATGGCCTCTCCACAGGCTAACACCGCAAGCCCTGCGGCTAGGATGTTTTGCGCGGCGTTGACATCTCGGTCGTGATGCACTCCACACACTGGATACGTCCAGTGTCGGATAGGGCGGGGCATCTTCGGCATGATGGGACCGCAATCAAAACACCGTTTGCTGGAGGGGTAGAACTTGTCGATTTTCACAACCGTTCTACCGTACCATTCCGCTTGATATTTAAGTTGTCGGACCAACTCGCCCCACCCGACGTCTGCCATAGACTATGACAGGCGGTGATTGCGGATCATGTTTGTGACCGGCAAACTTGCCACGGCAATCACTTGGTTGTCGTTGATCAACCGTGTGCTGAGGTTGTGCAGGAAATCTACACGTCGATCCGCAACCTTGGCATGAATACGGGCAACT
>JAJZXX010000211.1 GCA_021806205.1 Bacillota bacterium
TCCATTTACACGCGGCGCTAGCCAAAGAATGCCAAAAGAAAATAACATGAATTAATGCGGCAACAGGGGATTGTGCGCCTAACCTGACAGCATTGGGCATTACCCCCCCCCCGGCCACCCTCCATCACCAATGTCTTGAAATTGGGTTAATAGTCAAATCCACGCTGGCCCGAAGAACGTGAAACGCACATGTAAGGGGAATAAGGCCTTCCGCCGGGTCGCGACTTGTCAGTGTTAAATGGGCGACGGTCCCGCGTGCTATTGGCTATACTATTACCAGAATCAGCCGCCGCAGGATAGGCGCCAGGCGCTAGAGTATCTCGGCGCGTGCAATAAATATGCCCTCGCACGTTTTCTACGAGGTTGGAGAATGCTGTGCGCGGGACATTGCTTTAGCGCTTCTTTTCGTGCCGTTTTGGCGGCGGGTTAAGCGACACGACAAAAGGACGGATACCGTGGATAACGTGAAAATGTGGGTCTCCGACAACACCCCGATTGAGCCCCAAGCCTACAACCAGATCAAGGCGATGGCGACACTACCCATTTTATCGGGGCATATCGCTATTATGCCGGATGTGCACTGGGGCAAAGGGGCGACCGTCGGGAGTGTAATCCCGACGCGCGGGGCCATAATTCCGGCGGCAGTGGGAGTCGATTTGGGCTGCGGGATGGCAGCCCTGCAAACATCCATGCGGGTTGGACAACTTCCCGATAATCTGGCGGAATGGCGGTCAGCTATCGAAGCGGCCATTCCGGTGGGATTCAATGCCCACAGCAACGACCGGATGTTGGATCGCGTAGTGCAACTCGGGACGTTTACGGCGTTTGAAGGCAAAATCCGGTCATTGCGCGAACGGTTCAACAACTTGAACCTTCACGCCCAGATTCCCCATAATTCCCGGCACAAGACAGAAGACGTGGCCTGGAAACAAATCGGGACACTGGGTGGAGGCAATCACTTTGTCGAGGTCCAAACGGGCGACGACGGCTATGTGTGGCTGATGCTCCATTCGGGGTCGCGCCACGTGGGCAAGACGTTGGCGGATGTGGCGATCAGTCGAGCCCGAACGGAAGCGGAAACTCGTGGCGACGTACTACCCGACAAGGACTTAGCGTGGTTGGCCGAAGGATCGGACTCGTTTATGGCATACGTGACGGCCTTGTGGTGGGCGCAAGATTATGCCCGGACGAATCGCGAGGCAATGCTAGCTCTCTTGTGGAGGGCACTCCAACCATTTATTCCGGAAGGTACGGCGATTACCGAAACGGTCAACTGCCATCATAACTATGTGGAGCAATTCGACGATGGAATGTATGTGACCCGTAAAGGGGCGGTGTCGGCCCGCGAGGGCGAGTTGGGCATTATCCCGGGGTCCATGGGTACGGCCAGTTACATTGTGCGCGGCAAAGGCAATCCCGATTCGTATTATTCATGTTCTCACGGAGCGGGGCGACGGATGAGTCGCGGGATGGCCAAACGGACATTTACGATAGACGATCTGCTCAGCCAAACGGCGGGAGTCGAGAGTCGGAAAGACCCGGCAGTGATTGATGAGATTCCTGGTGCGTACAAGGACATCGACGCTGTCATCGCAGCCCAAGCCGATCTGATTGAGCCCGTGACGCGGCTGAAGCAAGTCTTATGCGTGAAGGGATAACGATGCCAACGGATGTCGGCCTCCCTTTTTTCCTTTCATGCATGGAAAGATAATTCAGATAACTCTCTGCGAGTGGAGGAATCGCGGCATTATTTCCCTAAACACAGGTGTCCCATGGAGACGATACAGCGTGGCGTTGCCGGAATGGATCAAAAAGTTTGGCACGGACGCCGCCTGTCAGGCGTACTTATCTTCCCAGCACTGGCCCGATGGGCTTGACTGTAGACGCTGTGACGGGCGGAAGTACTGGACGATCCAGCGGTCCGACCGGACCACTCCCCTGTACGAATGCGCAGGGTGCCACTATCAGGCGTCCGTGACAGGCGGCACAATCTTTCATCGCACCCAGGTGGCCCTATCGATGTGATTTCTCGCCATTTTTCTGGTGGCGGTGGACACGGCGGCGTGTCCACCCTCACATTGAACCGGGAGCTCGGGGTGTCGTACCTGACGGCGCGGCTGATGCACCACAAATTCAACAAGCCATGGCCGAACGCAACCGGGACTATCAGCTCGGAGGACTCGTGGAGCTAGATGACGCCTACTTTAGGGCCCAAAGTCACGGCCCCGGAAACGCCGGGGGCCATCGACCAAGGCCCGGTCATCGTCGGGGTGAGTTTGACATCCCAGGGGCATACGCATACGTCTTCTTAGAAGCGGTGCCGGATCTGGGCGTAGCGACCGTCAAAGAACTGATACGACGGCACCTCGAAGATTTCGGGGTATGCAAGAGAGACGTGGCGGCTGTCTACGCCAGTGCCGCGCGAGACCACGAAGCCGACCACCAGATCACCCTGTGCCGCGACCCGGATACCCATGCCGTGTTCCACTGGGTCAATATCGTCATCAGCAATGCCAAGACCTTCATTAACGGCGCATACCACGGGCGCGTCCGTGCCCGACGACCACTGTATTTGGAGGAATTTACCTACCGGTTTAACCGACGGTTTTTCTATACGCGGATTGCCGAACGCCTCCTCATGGCCTGTGTCCAGAATGCGCCGCATCCTTATGCAGCATAAGGCGAGGTCAATCAACTCATAGTCCATGATCGGTGTTCACCTGGCCCGATGGCCAACCCGGTTCGTAGGCCGATGCTCGAGACGGAAATCGTCAGCATCGAGGTGAAATCTCGCGTCAATGTCTCTGAGTGTGCCAACTTATCTCCGGTGAGCCAGTAAATCGTTGTCCCTATGACCTGAGATGTCTTATGATGTGTGTTTCCTTTTAAGGTATCGTATCAAGCATGCAGTGGCCAACCCTATGAGATGGCCATTCCGGAACGTTCGCCAATGCACCATGGCGTCTGCCTACCGGTAAATCGCATTGGTGGCTTGAGCCGGAAGAATAACTGCCCGTCGGCCATCTGATGCGGGACTTTCCGGCAGTTGGCCGTTTCCTTTAACAACTTCGTTACCTCACCATCGCCGTCTTGGTTAGTCCAGCTAATCAAAGCGTCCTGAGTGCTGACTCCGGCGCCGTCTGGGGCTGTGGACTATCGTCCTGCGGATTCCAGTACTGCCACGGAGCCACCGTGATGGTTACAGGCCGCTCCATGATGAGTACAAGTACATCATTATCCGAAGACAATTTGGATCTCCAATTTAAGAAAATTTCCTTCGCTGTCGTGATTATCACAGTCGTTCGGTGCGCCCGCGTCGGATTGGATAAATCCCTGCGGCGGAGTGCCCAGCCAGAGAAGCCAGAATGCTTGGTGTTCGCCCAGGTGTGTCAGACAATATCTCGAGGAGAATCAGAATTCCCTCTACTTAGTTGAGACGCTGCATCTCCTACACCCTGCTGCTGCTCTGAAAAACCCCGGGACCCGATATATGGTAGGGGCGAGCCGTCTAGATACAACTTATGGGGCAGGGCAGCAGGGAGGGCATACTCACCCACAGGTCGCCACCCCGTTGCCACCTTTTGGATCGGCTATCGCGGCCGCCCGCGCGTCCACCGCCCTCCCACCAGCTAGATGCCGGATACGCCGGCCCGTGCGAGATCGTCAATGATCTCGAATCTGCTCTACGTGCTCTCCGAAGAGGCGACAATCCGTGGTTCCCGAAGGCGTTCGGGTCAAACTGCCCCGCAGGCTCGCAGCGCTACAGAGAATACCGACCTCGAAAGAATGAACGCGCCCTCAGTATAGCAGGGTTTTTCATGCTCCGTGGTGCCGCCGCGGCGGCATGCGGAACTGCCCCGAAAATGAGAAAACTGGGAAGCCCATGCACACAAACGACCCCCGGACCTCAAAAGAGCTTCGCGGCCGATACGTCGTGATATTCTAAATGTGATAGCTTAAATCCTCTGAGGTGAAGGCCCATGACACAACGAGATCTCCACGAAGCGGGACATCCCGCAACGCCACCCCCGCGACTTCGCGACTTGGCCCGTCATAATAGCGCCGAGGTTCGTGCGCGGGTTGCCGGGAACGTGTCAACCCCAGCGGAAACGTTAGTGGAGCTGGCCCGGGATGTGGATCGGATGGTACGGGTGATGGTCGCTGGCAATCCGCAAACGCCCGAATATATCCTGGCCTCCTTGGCTGCTGACACGGATCGTGCGGTGCGGGAAATGGTAGGGGATAACCGGAACTCGTCCATGGAAGTGTTAACCCGTCTGGGCCGAGACAAGAACACCCAAGTCAGTCGGCAGGCGTTAATCAATGTGCACATGCCAGCGGCTGAGCTCGCAACGTACGCTCAGGCCAACCATTGGCAAGTGCGATACCACGTCGCTCTCAATCCCAACATGCCGTCAGAGGTTCTCCTCCTGCTGGCGCAAGACCGCGATGCTCGGGTGCGTTCTGCTGTGGCACAAAACACTCGCGCGACGGAGGACATTCTCCGCTCTTTGTTCCGCGACCAAATGGCACAGGTTCGAGCCCGTGTAGCCGAGCACCCGAAGACGCCGTTGGAGGTCTTACAGATGTTGGAACAAGACCCCGAACCCGTCGTTAGGCAGGCTACTCAATGGGTAGCCCGGCATCTGGAGGATGACGAAGCGGTGCTCGCGGATCATTCGCGGTTCGATTGGGAACTGGAGCCACGAGACGGGTGGACCTAGCGATCGCATTAGTTTAGGTTACTAATTAAGCTGGATTCGGGGGCGTATGCGCACGACGCCTCCGTCACTAGTGCGCCGCATGGAGCTATTGCGTAATATTGCGTTACGCATTATGGAAGCCGAGGTTGTTGCATGGCCGTTACGCAACATAAGACTAATTGGCCAACATGACTTTCGAGTAATGAGAACGGGGTGGAACCATGTTGGAGTCGGTGCTGGAGTTTCTCTTGGAAGCCAA
>JAJZXX010000124.1 GCA_021806205.1 Bacillota bacterium
GAGTTAGGTCCGGCACCTGCATGCATACCGCGGCCGTCGGACGAAGATCGCATTGCTTTTGTCAGGCAATACCGCAGTTAGGCCGCCAGGCGGGGACCGTTCACCTTGAACGCCTGCCGGTACGACCTAAGTGGCACCCAACCGGTGGTGCCCATCGCCTATGGATCTAGTCGCCATATGATTATCCGCCGAGGGAGTGACTGCGGGGTTAGAAGGGCCATCAGTCATGTTGGGGGGCCAATGCCGATACCTGGACGACTGTCAGTGAAATAGTGTGGATGAGCATGTTTGCACCGGCAGATGCGACAGAGGCTTGAACGTGCCGAGCAAGACCGAGACGTTGCTGGGGGGGTGTCCGAGGCTTAAGTGGGGCAGCAGAAGATACGTTCGGTCAGCCGGTTGGGTCACAAATCTTTTCTAGAGGAGAGAGCATCGTGAAGATTGCCATGTCGAGTCTGTTGTTTAGTCAAAAACCCCTGGCGGATGCATTACGGTCCATTGAGCGTCTCGGCATTCGTTATGTGGATGTGGGAGCGTTGCAAGGATGGTGTCACATTCAGCCTGCGGATCTTATGAAAAACCCTGAATCAGAATCCCGAGCATTACGGCATCTGCTGAATGAAACCCAATTGGAGGTGGTTGCGCTCAATGCGGGCATCCATGCCCCCGAGTTGGATCAGTGGAGAGCCTTAGTCGCCTTGGCGCACCAATTCGATGTTGGGGTGATAACCTTGCCGACCAGACGTAGCGGAACCCGGTTGGTTCAGGAAGTGGAACGTCTGCAAAGATTGGTCGAGATTGCGGGGAGGCAAGGAGTGCGGCTGGGGGTTGAGACTCATATTGGGACCTTGACCGAAGATCCTGAGACTGCATTGGCGCTTGTTCATTCGGTTCCGGGCTTAGGACTTACCTTGGACGTTAGCCACTATTACTGCAATTCGTTCGAAGAAGCCGCCGAAGTATTGATCCCTTTTGTCTATCATGTGCACATGCGGGATGGTGGACGAGGTAGTGATAACATTCAGTTGCCTATGGGAAGGGGCCTGGTCGATTTTGCGCATTGGTTCGCTCTGTTGCGGAATGCCCAATACCAGGGAAATGTCACAGTAGAGTACATTGATCTTGGCGGCATTCAATTTGACCCCACGGAGTCGGCCATAGAGTGTTACCGCCTATGCCAAACGATGAGGGAGGGATTCCCGTTATGAGGCTTCGCGTGGCGGTTATTGGCAGTGGCGGTGCAGGCCGCGCTCACGCGGTCGGCTATGCGAAATTGAGCGATGTCGAGATGGTAGGTGTGGCGGATATCAATCACACCCGCGCCCAGGCGCTGAGTGAAGAGGTTCACACCGCACCATTTTCATCTTATCAAGACATGATTAAACAAACGAGGCCCGATGCTGTCTCGGTATGCACCCCGGAATCCCAGCATGCCGAGCCGACAATTTATGCCTTATCGCACGGGTGTCACGTGTTGTGTGAAAAGATCATGGCCCACGATCTTAAATCTGGTGAGCAAATGGTGGCAACAGCGCGCAATCACCAACGGATGCTGGCGGTAAACTATAACTACCGATATATTGACTCCGTGATCGCACTAAAGCAGCTCATCGAATCCGAGGCTCTGGGTGAGCTTCGTATGGTAAGTTTGAACGTTCACGCGTATTGCCATCATCACGCCCTGGATTTGATTCGTTTCTGGTTCGGCGAGTTCGACCAGGTGACAGCGGTGCTGACGGAAAACCAAGCGGAGCGACATTACGGATGGAATGAGGCAGACACGATGCTTTATATTCCGTCGGTCAACGAATGTACGGCTATCCGTATAGGGAAGCTGGTGGTGTCGCTAAACGCCTGCCATCGGGCGTTCAGTTATCCGTTAATGGAAATCACCTGCTACGGAACCAATGGCCGGGTGAAAATCTCTGACATGATGATTAATGCTATTAACGGAGATCTGTTGATTCAACATGGAGGCGAGACGACCCGAATTCCTGGAGAGCCATTGGGCCTGGACGATATGTTCTACCGATCGATAGAAGGCTGGGTGGACGCTGTGCAAGGGCGTCGCCAGATTTCTACATCGGGCCTTGACGGCCTGCGGATCATGCAAATTGAAGCGGCCATCTCACAATCGCACGCCGCCGGGATTCCGGTTAATCTTGGGCAAGAGCTGGGTAATACCCTGCCGTAAAACAACGATGTACGCTGTCATCTGCCCTGGCCACGGCGGTAGAGGCTTTGGCCAGGGCCCGGTGTGAATGGAGGCGGATTGAACACAACACCCGCGCATTCCCTTTCTTCGGCGCAAGCCAAGAGAGGGTTAACCCGTTTTGGGGTTGCGTGGTCACACGCAAGCAGGCGGCGGCCTTAAGGGCGACTTCCCCATGGTTTCTTGTGCGCTCCTGAGCTTTGACGTAACGTCTTGCCAACTTCAATGAGGCTCCACCGACACTCCCAATGTAATGGGCTCAGTGTCAAAAGTGCGCCGTGTAACCACGCATACCGTGCGGCCAAATCACTGGTCAGACAGTCAGACACCAGCCAATTAAAATTCACCGTGGCCGTCTTCAGTGCAGGAATTTTTGCATGGTTGGCGAACCTTAAGATTGGCTGAAGGTTAAAAACCAAAATCTGACGAGGAGGGCGCAACGATGAAAGCGAAGTGGCGTCTGCTGTTGGTAATGACGGCAATTGCCAACGCGTTGCTGCTGGCCGGAAGCTCACCGCTAACCTTGGCTCATACCGCTCCGACAACCAAAGCGGTCGCCCAGACCCACAGCAAAACGTCCGCCAAGAAGGGCGTTAAGGCCAAGAAAAAGGCGATCAGTAAGAATCGGCGGGTCGGCAAGGCTGCCAAGCAGGCTAAAGTAGCCAAAAAGCACAGTAAGCCGTTGAAGCTGCGAAAAAAGTCAAAGCTAGCTGGCAAGTCCAAGAAGACCGTCAAGCATGCCAAAATCGGCCATCGCACCAAGCTAAAAGTGAGCAGTAAGAAGACCGGGGCACGACAGCGCAGTCATCACAAAAAGTAATCACCTGAATTCGCCACAGTGGCATGGCAAAATTGTGCCAATGACCTGCTGAAGCTCTTTTCTAACCGTTCTCGGCGCATCCATAGGGTGCGCCGAGTGCATGTGTGCATCTTCACATTTCACCGAGAAGCAGTGGCGGACAGCCGCTCGTTCGCCGGCGGCGGGGTGAAGGGAGTGATGGTCGCTGACGAGACACGATCGAACACTCAAATCCCTCTATTGTTGGGGCTGCTTATCTTAACACCATCGGGGCCTGGTCGTGCTGCTAACCATTTACCAATTGTCGTGTAAGCGGCCGGAAACGTTTCTAACATTCTGCCCTGGGGAATCCGCGTTTTGTGGATGGGTGGGATCCCTTATCGAGGTTTTTCTATGTAGATCAAGTCACCTTCGGGACTTCCGATAACTCTCTACTTATTATGGCGCCAATTGTCATAACAGAAAGTGCGTAAGAGCCTCGCGTCCGTGAAGAATGTCCCGTTGCACTGCAGTTGCTGTACCCAATAGCGAATGGCTGTGGGTCATGCCCGCAAGCGCCTGCCCGAAGATCGTACATATTCGGTGAACCCGGCTTTCCAACGGATGAACGGCCGTGAGCCGTAGTCGGAAACCAGTAACAGGAGTCGCTTTTCAGGGTTTCAGCTACTGTTCGGTCGTCACTGCATACCGGGTTCACCGAATATGTACCGAAGATCAGCGACTGCCGGAAGCCACGTCGGACTCGGTGACTCAGCTATTGTCCGACAAGATGGAGTGGTTTGTCGAGACGGGCGGCCATGTCCTTGCCGGTCCTGGCGGAAAAGATTCGGACCCCTTACCACAAGAATAGGGATGGCAATCCAGCGCAGGCTGTGAGAGGATACCCCATCGACCCAGCAACTCGTGACACTGGGGGTGGCACGGATTAGTCATGGTCCAGGATCGCGTATCAGCAAGCGATGGCGCGGTTGCAAGAGGAAGGCCACAAGGCCCTATCATGGCAGTAGCCTCTGCGGCATGGGATTTCCCCCATAGGGTCTCTTGATTATTGACCCCCGGTATTAGACCGTGCCCTGGTCAATAACGGTTATGACGTGCACGAACACACCATTCCTGAGCACTGCCGCTAAAACATCATGCTTGCACGAGTGTTCATCGTTCCCTGCTGGTGCTGGTAGAAGGGGTTTGTGTAAGCATTGGAACCAACAACCGGAATAAGGGCCTTAGACAAAAAACCGTCATATGAACCATCCGATTTTTGTCTGTAGAATAGGCGTATACAGCATGATGATCATGACGACAGAACAGAATGATCGGGGATGCGGATACCTAATTCCGCGAGTCCCGCTTGGCCGGGAACTGTCAGGTGGATTGAGCGCGGAATGCTCCCGCGCTCAATCCATCCCGCAGTCAGCAGGCGTTCGGTCACCGTTTTGGCTAAAGATCCGGCAAAATGCGGGGCCCGTTCGGTCCAGTCGATGGCATGCTGGGGGATAAATGTTCCGGCGGTCACCTCAACGCCCACGAGACGCAATGTGCGCTGTCCTCGTTCTGTTACGGTAAATCCTTGGTCGACCGCGCGCACTTGACCGCCGTCGACCCACGATTGACACCAGGCCACGCCCAGTCGGCCCGCGAGGTGAGCATAGCATGTGCGTCCATAACGGAGGGCGTCGCGTTGAGCCGAACCCGGCAACGAGCGTACCGAGGCTGGCGCCGAGACGGCCGCCATGTGTTCGAGCAGCTCCGCGACCGCGGGTGACGCCAGACGGTAGTACCGGTGGCACCCCTGGGGAATTACCATGAGCAGGCCTCCCGCGACTAACTGCTCTAAATGATAGCTCGCCGTCGCGGGTTGAATCCCGGCGTGGCGTGCGAGGTCACCGGCTGGCCAAGACTGCCCATCCACCAGG
>JAJZXX010000005.1 GCA_021806205.1 Bacillota bacterium
GCGGCATCGGCCTCGGCTGCGGTCTGATAATGCAGAACTCTAGGGATCCGCTGGCGATTATAGATAATTTCGATAGCGGCAAAGACCGCGACTTCCGCTTCGCCGATTGATTATCGGTTATAATATAAGCAGACAAACGACGATTTGAGGGAAATGCCGATGGTCACTGAGGAATTAATCAATGGATATGTAAGAAAAATCGTCGAGACCGTTGATCCCGATGCCGTTATTCTGTTTGGATCTCATGCCCGGAATCAGGCGTCCTCAGAAAGCGACATTGATTTATTGGTTCTTTATTCGGGGCGTCGATTACGCGAAGTTCAGCGGAAAGCTTATGTGGCTCTCGCGGGTCGAACTAATGCCGTTGATCTGATTGTCCGGGATCCTGCCGATCTCCGGGAACGCCTGAAGTGGCCTGATCCATTTGTCGAGAATATTTTAAGAGAAGGCAAGGTTCTCTATGCCAAACCCCATAGTCCAGGAATGGCTCTCTTTCGCCACTCGTGATCTAAAGGCAGCCCGCGTCCTCAGTCATTCACCAGGTCAGGCATCGACGGCCTGTTTTCATGCCCAACAAGCCGCCGAAAAGGCGCTCAAATCTCTTTATGCCGCCGGTGGTCAAACTCCACCGAAAACCCATGATCTTGATGTTTTGCGAGACAAAATTTCCGGTGGTAATGATTTATCTTCACTGGCCGAAGCGTGTGCTGCGCTGAGCATGTACGCAGTCGATTCGCGCTATCCCGGCGCTCATATCCAAGACGATGAAGTATTGCCGGCCATCGCATTCGCCGAAAACATCATCTCCAAGGTAACGGCCATCCTGCAGCAACTGGACGCATCGCAAGGAACATCAAACGGGTACCCTCCAGCTGAACCGGAATCACACTCCTCCGACTGAAGCGCTATACATTACCCCCAACTATCCCAGATGGGAAGACGGGCGACTTGAGGATGACCCCGGACCGCAGAACCGGAGCAGCGACTCGGAGCATTCGGGACGCCTGGCCATCCGGGCGGGATCTTCGACGCGGCGAACGAAGCGAGGACGGTCCACCGAATGGCTTGGTACTTTCAACCATATCATCGGCATGAGGCGAAATATCATGCGCACAGGACAATTGTCTAGATATTGATGGTTAAACCGCCGGGCGTATAACGCCAGACGTTGGCGAACACGAATGCCAGGGAATCCCTCAACAGTCCATGGTGCAACCCTGCGCAGAACGTGAACCATGGGACCAATGGGGCACAAGTGATACGGGGAAGGGCTTCGGCGAGTTTTTTCATTGAGGACTCCTTCACTCCCTCTCATTGCAGAGGTTTGGCGGGTCATCGATAGATGCCTGCATTTCATGCGCATTCGTGGAAGCAGCGCTTGTGGGCACTGCTTTAACCGGGCGTTTTCATGGATCAGGGCGGTCTTCTCCGGGGCGCCCTTGGGTCCCCCACAAGCTGTCGTCGATACCGGGTTTTGGAACACGGGTGTCGATTGGGCATTCATGTCTATCTGCCCCCCATTTGGCAACCGAGCAATCTGAGCTCGTGTCGCGTCGAGTTGTTCCATCCCGGCGAACGCGCTGTGCTCGATTTGGCTCTGGAAGTCCCAGCGGATGCCTTAATAGATGAACAAAAAGCGCATGATTATGCCTTCACTCAAGGGGACGCGATCAGTGTTCCGGAATATCTTGTGATTCTTCTTCAAGAGGGTATACTGACGGTAACGCAAGTGGGGAGCATTTTTCAGCAATTGGAATCTTTGCACCGTTCGACGCAGCCCTTTGTCGACTGGGCGCGGAGCCAATTGGAGAGGTTAGGGGGGATATTGAATGGCCATGTCTCGCGGGCCCGCGCACGTTGGTGAGGCAAGAAGGTCTCGATGGATTGCGGATTCGCGTGGTGGCCCGCCTCTACGCCACAGGTCACGGGTGGAACGGTCGGTCAACACAAAGGACCTCCGCGTGGACCTTGTCCTTCCCGATTTGGGCCGGGAATTGATGAGTATCTTTGGCACGTCCACGACGTCCCATGACGTCCGTGGTAGTTGGACAGATGGGTGGCGCCAACAACAGGCCGAGTGCCTCTTGTTTCAAGCCCATCCGTCACCACGGCGTCACCACGAAACGATGTAACGGGTAGTTTGGAAGCGACAGGGTAGACCCCCCCTAACCGTGAATTCGTTGATGGACAACGACTGCAGGGCATTAGAGCGACACCCTAGACGCCTGAGTGCGGGCCTTCTAATCCCGGCGTCGCAGGTTCGAATCCTGCCGGGGACACCATGAAAGCCTTGCCCCGCAAGCGATTGCGGGTTTTTTATTTCCCCAACAAACCACACATTTTCCGCGGCGTCACCATGAGCCGTCACCACGAGAGTGCGGAGCCGAAAGACTGCAGTAAATTTCAGTGACAGTAGAGACGCTCCGATGGATTGTAACGGGAAGAAATTCCGGAGTTGCTACTAAGAATTCGGGCGACGCTGGTTCGTATTAGCCGGCGCAGTGATCCCCAAACTGCCGTCTTCTCTGATCCTCGTGGAGGCCATTATCGGTGTGGCGATTGGATTCGAACCGGTGTGGGCACGTCAGCCCATCTGGGGCGGCCAGGCCTTGGATGTGATGGTGATGTGGTGGAAACTGCCGGTAATGCCCGCAAGTCTTTCGGTGTTGGTGGCTGTCACCTGGCGTGGGGTCTATCGGGCCCGGACCAGGGCATGGGCCGTCAGCGGTCAAGCCAGTGGTGGTGCCGCGTTGGGTCTGGTGCTGGGGACTGCCTCCGGCCTCGGGGCCACTTGGGAATGGCTCCTGCACAATGTGGTGCCCCTCCCTACCGGACCACATCGGCTATCTGCCCCATTGGCCGTGGCAGGCCGTGTCTGACACCCTCAGTCAGTACATGGTTCCCGCCGTCGTGATTCTTACCGTCTGGGTGATGGGGGTCGCTAGCATAGCGGGCAAGACCCGCACGCAGCGTCAAACACGCGACCTAGCAATGGCCACCGACGCAGGGGTTTAGGCTGTGACACGATGCCGCGCCAATCGTCACAATGTCCGGAGCATGGTTGATGGCACGGGTTGCACCCGTACTGAGGAGGATCATCTGATGGCGTCTCCATCCCCCTATCAATACGGTGGCGTATTACTGCTCGGGCTGCTCGGGGCCATTCTGGTGCTGGTCAGCGTCCAACTCGGGAAGATGGTGATGGACTGTCGTGGGGTTGGTCGTGCTGGTCGGTTGGACCCCATTGTCGGCCTGCTGGCAACCGTTGGCAACAAGCGGGTGGTGGTCATCCATCGTCCTGTGGCTCGTCGTCCTGTTCTAAGAATGGTTTGAGTCGCCCCCGAATCTTCCTCATTAGGTCCGCAAAACCGAGATTGGCCTCCGCATAACTGATCATGCATATTAAAGCGCGTGCTTTCGGATCGCCGAAACGATCGATTCCGTTGTCCAACCTACAATAGTGTCCGCTAAACCGGACACCGCGCGAGGCATTACTTGGGCGCCCCGCGGCTTAATGCCGATAATAGGTTTGCCATATTTTTGTGCGAAACCTATCTCGTCCAAAATCCAGTCGCTATGAGGAACGTACATGCCGCCAATAATAAGTACACAATTAACGGGCCTAATTTGGCCCTCCAACTCCGCTCTTAGAGCCTTCTTCCCAGATTCCTTTGTTGGATCAAGCACTGGATCGTGTTCCGGAACGCTGTAATTACGCCACTTAAAATTGGGGGCCTGTCGCAACAAATCCACGAGTGGATAGTATTCGCTGTTATAGCTCCACGGATGACTTATGAACAAATCATAGGTTTTGAGTAAGGGCATTTGGTTTGAGCCTCCAAATAATATTTCTACTTCGTAAATGGCCAGATTACAAGCTATTACGTTAACTTACGTCGATTCCGTCAAATAATTTTTCGAATTGGGGCAGTTTGCTGCCGTCAAGAGTGCTAGACTTAAATACGCGCTTGATCCCTTTCAGCGCCGACTTGCGTTGCCTCGGAGTTGGAGCGGGGTGCCGTTTAAAACCCGTGTCGTGAAGGCGGCAACCCCGGATGACCCGGAATTGTGGCGCAATGGGGGCACCGTCCTCAGCCGCGAAGAACAAGCGGCCTGGGCCACGATGCAGCGCTGGTTGCAGGAACAAGCGAAAGGCGCCGGGTAACGGAGGCCTCCGCTTCGGGCACTAACGGGCAGGAGAGGGCAGTAAGCAACTGTAGTCTTAAGAGGTCTGAGCAATAAAGAGGAGATGTGCTTGCTATTCGTGTACTTAAATAAATAGTGGTGCAATTTCCGAAAGAAAGGATGAGGAATATGAAGTCTTCTCTATCAGGGTTGCTATGGATCGGTGCCTTGATGGGTACTGCGGTCCTAACCCTCAACGGCCCAGCTTGGGCAGCTCCTGCTCCCAATCCCGCTAGTGCACAGCCAACTACGGTAATCTCTTGTACACCGTCCGCAGGCATTGCTGAACAGTTAAACAGTACGGGTACCGGCGTTGCGAAGTTAACGTATGATGGAGGTGAGACATGTGATGGGACGATGACGTCGATTTCTATTCGCGTCACGTTGCAAGTCTCTAGCAACGGTTCCTCATGGGACACTCTAATCGCCAACCCAACAATAAGCACGGTCTATACTTCATCGTTGAATTCACCGGAATATAAGCTGTCCAATCCACCCATCGACGAATTCTATCGATCGGCAATGCACTGGAGTCTTAAGTATCCTGACGGAACGACCTCTACTGGAACTACCTTCTCAAGTACGGTGTTTGCTCCTGCAGTGATTACCGTGCCGTAAGGGGGTTCTTAATGTGTATCTGGTTGCGTATTCCATGGAGGCTATCCGTGACTCCCTGATGATGCAGGCCTTGGGTAGCCTTGGTGCGCGCGTTTTATGGGAAGGCGTCTGGATGCTC
>JAJZXX010000229.1 GCA_021806205.1 Bacillota bacterium
GCCAGCGTTCGTCCTGAGCCAGGATCAAACTCTCCATGACTCGGTCGTTCTGACTTCCGATCGTTCGTGTCTTCCTTGGCTGACACATGATGATATAGTTTTCAAGGACCGGGCCGCAATTTAATGAGATTATGTAGCGAGCCACCCAATGTGACCTCACTTATCATCGCATCAGAGATTGCTTACTGCGAAAGCAGCAAACGCTATATTATCACCGTATGAGACGATTTGCAAGTGGAAAGACAATCCTTTTTTGCGATAGAATTCTGAAGGGACGAATGAGCATATGGCGTTAGTGTCTGTCCGCAATGTCCGTGTCACCCTTAAGGGTTCAAGTATTGTTAACGATGTTACGTTTAATCTCAGCCCAGGCGATCGCATTGCTTTAGTAGGGCCCAATGGGATGGGGAAAACAACGTTTTTAAAAACCTTAACGCACGAACTAGAACCGGACGCTGGTCGGGTGGAAGTTGCGGTTGACACTTCCATCAAGCGTTTGGAGCAATGGCAGCCTCTCTCCGATTCCACGATTTACGACGTGGCTTCGCATGCCAATCCGTCTCTTTTGGCCACCGAAACCCGGCTAAAGCACCTTGAAACCATAATGAGCACTGAAAACACTGGATTGGATGACGCCGTTGCTGAGTGGGGCAGTCTATCGGAGCAATTTCAGGTCCAAGGCGGCTACGACTGGGAATCTCGGGTTAAGACCGCTTTGCAGAAATTAGGTTTCTCGCCAGACCGCTGGCAAGATGATCCCTCCCAGCTGTCAGGCGGCGAGGCTCACCGCTTAGCCTTGTTGAGGGTCATCCTATCGGGATCTGAGGTCTGGCTGTTAGACGAACCTACCAACCATTTAGATATTCAGGCGATTGGCTGGCTCGAAGAAACGCTGAAGGCCCAGTCGGCCGCCATGATCATTGTCTCGCACGATCGGGCGTTTTTAGATCGGGTCGCCAACCGCACGATGAGTTGGGAAGATGGCCCGTTTTGGATTGTGGCCGGAAACTGGAGCCACTATCAACGACTTCGCGAAGAGCGACTTAAGACCGAGGTATCTTTGTGGCAGCGACAGCGCGAAGAGGAGCAGCGCCTCAAAGCCTACATTGACCGCTGGAGGTCAGGGACCAGGGCACGGCAAGCTCAGAGCCGCCAAAAGCAGTTGAGCCGAATAACAGCCAAACGGCCTCAGTCTTTCCCGTCAGGATCTCCCCATCACCTCCACTTAATGCATCAAGGACAAGAACGTACGGGCCATCTTCCATCACTCGAGATATCCCAGCTACAGTTGCAAAAAGGCACTCGCGTCTGGGACGCCATCGACGCGCTGTCCATTCCACTCAATGCCAGAATAGCTTTAGTAGGACCCAACGGGTCCGGAAAAACCACTTTATTGCAAGCGCTATTAACCGATAGCCATTGCCGTTGGCATCCGGAAGTCTCTCCCGCCTATTTATCTCAGGTGGCTGTCCAGGAGCTGCCCGACGCATCCCTCGCTCTGGATTGGGCATTTGACCGGGGATGGGACCGCGAGCAAATCTATTATTTAGGCGCACGCTTTGGCATCACCCAATCCCTCTGGGATAATCCCCTCAGCACCTGGTCAGGTGGTGAACGGGCCCGTCTTAAGTTGTTGGAAACTCTCATGACACCGGCCCAAGCCCTTATCTTGGACGAACCGACTAACCATCTCGACGTACGCATGCGCGAAGGGCTGGAAAGGCTTCTCAACGACTATCCGGGCCTACTCATCATCGCTAGCCATGATCGGGCTTTTTTGGAGAACATTAGCACCCATACTTGGTGGTCCACTGGTCAATCCTTTAGTTTTGAACGAAAACCCTACCGCGTCGACCATCAACCGCCCCTTTAGCCATGCCATCCCCCGAGCATGTCTCACGAGGCGGCGTCTAAACGTGTTCGCGAAGCTTCCTATGGAGGCCCCAAAGGCATATACTGGGCACTATAGGGGATCACGAATTCTCGGCCCGGTCAAGGCTATGGCATGTCCTTTATTGAAGACCCACCGATTCGGCGATGGGATAATAAGGTACGCAAAGTCAGGCGAAAGTTTTTCCGTCAAGACGAGACCCCAATCGTGTTGTGGAAGCCGAGTGGTGTGTCTGTACTGTAGGGAGTGTCAATATTGAGCCAGTATCGGGTGCTAAGTCCTGATTTCAGCTTAAACGATTGTGGGGTTCATTAATGATAGCCAAAACGAATGACACCAAAGGTCTGATGCGAAATGTCTTATTAATTGGGATCGGAACCCTGCTGCTGTCCCTAGTCCTATCGGTGGCCGATGTCACGAGCGCCTTTAAATCAGCCCCTCCCGATGTTCATCCACTACCCATTCGGAATGCTGTGTTGCCGAGTCGCGCCTTCATCAGTCAGTATTGGCACCAGGGTTACCATGAAACAACGTTGCTGTCCATGCCAGGCGAAGAAGTAGCCAACCAGTATCAAGTTGCCGCTCCTAGTCCACGGTCGCCGTACAACCTGGTCGTTCTCGTGGGGAATCAGCCAGGCTATTTGACGACGCCTGAGGAGTATCATCCCTACGTCAGCCAATCGCTTTCACACCAATGGTTGAATCAAGTACACATTGACACCACGCAGTCGATGGGACAATCTGGGTGGACCTCCTGGACGGTAACGCGAAACGACATCGTCACGCGATTGTCGGATCAAAAGGCTTTGGCGGATCCATACTTAAACCCGCTCGAAAAGGCCGGACTCAGGAACCATGTTGTGGCAACCGAATCAATTCAAGCCAACCGGCCGGACCGCTTGGGAATTATTGCAGAGTTTATCGGCACCGCTGGTGGACCCCAAAAGGTCAGTCAGTTTGTGCGGACACTCCAAGGTCAAGAGCAGCACTTAGGATACTAAAGATCAACACCGAAAGAACAAGGGGCGCCAAAACCTAGGCCCCTTTTTTGGCGATCCCGCGTCCTTTAATATCGTTCCGCGACCGCTTTCATCTGCATAAATTGGTGTAAATAATCTGGGCTGCCGGTCTTGGAATCTGTTCCCGACATGTTAAACCCGCCAAAGGGATGGGAGCCGACAACCGCCCCGGTGCACTTGCGATTAACATAGAGATTGCCCACTTCAAACTCGCTTACCGACTGTTCAATCCGATCACGGCGTTTGGAATACACGGAACCGGTTAGTCCGTATTCCGTGCCATTAGCAATGGTTAAGGCATCGTCAAAGTCACGTGCCCTCACAAAGGCCAGCACGGGACCGAATACCTCCTCTTGTTCTAACTTCGATCCCGGTTTGACGTCCGAGAAAATGGTGGGATGGATGAACGTGCCTTGATTTGCCGGGTCTGATTCATACTCTCCACCAAAGGCCAATTGCGCATGAGCTTTGCCCCACTCGATATACGACACAATCTTGTCGAACGCCTTTTTATCGATTACTGGCCCCATTTGGTTCCCGTAGTCATCGGCAGGCCCCACGCGAAGAGCTTTTGTGAGTTCCACCGCTCGCCTCAACACCTCGTCGTAAACACTGTCCACCACGATGGCCCGCGAACATGCCGAACATTTCTGCCCTTGAAAGCCAAATGCAGACTGCACGATCCCTTCTGCTGCCAGAGTTAAGTCAGCCGTCTCGTCCACGATGATGGCATCCTTGCCCCCCATTTCGGCAACCACACGCTTAATCCAACGCTGGCCGGGTTGGTGTTCGGCAGCTAGCCGATTGATCCGCAATCCCACATCCCGGGAGCCCGTAAAACTAATAAAGCGTGTGCGGGGGTGAGTCACCAGATGATCCCCGATCAGGGCGCCGTCACCGGGAACGAAATTGAGCACGCCTGGAGGCAATCCGGCTTCCTGCATAATTTCCACGAATTTCGCGGCAATAACCAGGGTGGCACTCGCCGGCTTTAAGACAACCGCGTTGCCCGCCACAATAGCGGAACTACTCATCCCGGTTAAAATGGCTAACGGAAAATTCCAGGGAGGAATAATGGCTCCCACCCCTAAAGGTTGATAAAAGGCAGTGTCCTCTTCATCCGCAAGCGGTGTCAACTGAAGCGGATGGGCCAACCGCAGCATTTGCCGCCCATAATATTCAAGAAAATCAATGGCCTCCGCGACGTCTCCATCGGCCTCCCCCCAAGTTTTCCCGGCTTCGAACACTTCAAAAGCTGCCAACTCGAACTTTTGTCGGCGCATAATGGCTGCGGCTTTGAATAGATATCGGGCCCGGGCCGGACCGGGAACACGTTTCCACGTCTCAAAAGCCTGCCAAGCGGCGGAAATCGCTTGATCGATATGGGCCTTATCCGCCTTGGCTACCCGCCCAACCACTTGGTCCGGATTACTTGGATTGATGGAGGTCATTTCTCCTACACCCTTTTGGCGCTCTTGACCTATCACTAAGGGATAGTAGTGACCGAGTTGCGCCTTGACCCGAGCCAGTGCCGTCTGCATGCGTTGTCGATTGGCAGGCTGATCAAAGTTTGTTAATGGTTCGCTCACATATGTACCTAAAGACATATTTTCACCTTTGCCTTTCCAAGTTTGATAGCAGACCCATTAGAGCTTAGCATACCGATTAGAGGGCCTGTTCAAACCGTTCCATGATATCTGGTGCAAACCGGTCGAGCCGTTTAGCCCGCCCATCCGCTACAAAGGCGTGTTCGGTGATCCCGCTTAAAGCCTCCACCTCCAGATTTTGAGGGGTCAACACGCGATAGCAGAAGCTCACCCGGGTAAAAGACAACTCCTCGACGGTTACCAATAGTTTCACCGCGTCACCCGGGTGTAAAGTGTGGCGAAAAGCAGCATGAGCCGATTTGACCAGCAAGTCTACGCCACGCGGCCGAAGCACTTCATAATAGTCCAAAGCGTGGTCGCGCAACCACGCAATGCGCCCTTCTGAAAACCAGTCGAACACCCGTGCATGGTAGATAATCCCTGCGGCGTCACATTCAGCCCAGCGCACCTGGCTGCTCCATGCGGATTCCGAGGCCATGCAACTTTTCTCCTTTACGTGTTTTTCTCAATCATAACAAAAACACCGCCCCAAGCGGCGGTGTAAAATTGGTAGCCCCAAGCGGATTCGAACCGCTGTTTCCGGAATGAGGGTCCGGCGTCCTAGGCCTCTAGACTATGGGGCCGTGGCTGGGGGACCAGGATTCGAACCTAGGCGAGGTGATCCAGAGTCACCTATGCTACCGCTACATCATCCCCCAAAAAGCAGCACGGTTAATTATAGCGGCTCGACAGCCTCAAATCAAGACGGACGTACGCATCATCCCGTCCCAGGGAGATCGCTGCGCCACCCGCGCGGAGTGCCCCAGGGAGCATGTCGTCACAAGATTGAGTGTGCCTCTTATTGCGAGAGTTCGCAGCCCGTGCGAAAGATGGTGCGAACCGCATAATCAGCACGGGGCGTGGGGTTTGGACCTATCTTTCGCAGATTTCGCAGGATCCTGAACATCCGGCGTCCAATCAGCCGCGCCGGGCCTGAGTTGCTCAATGCCTACACTGTCCTCCGTGTGGAGGAGCTGGTGGGGTAGGCATCTACCTGAATTTGTCCGGTGATTAGACGAACCGTTGCCTGTTAATAGTTTCAGGGACTATGCCGTAGTCCTGGTCCCATCCGCTTATGTCAGACGTCCTCCTGCCTTTCAATATATCGACATGGGCACCGCAGGCCTGACAAAACTTCGCTGACGGTCCCAAAAAACAGGTACTTGAGTGAAAGCGGCCAAGAACGTAGACTATAGGTATAGAGAAGGGGGATTGACGGCAATGGCAAAATCACCCCGGCCATGGTATGGTCGCGATTTCGGCTTGTCGTTTCGGATGGGCCTAACTATGTTTTTGTTGTTTGCTTTATATGCTGCGTTTGTTGTGGTCTTATGGGCGGTCAAAGTGGGATGGCCTTTTCTCATCACGATCATGGTGCTGGTAGCCATCATGCAGCTACTGCTGTCAGACAAGATTGTACTCTGGACTAGTGGTGCTCGCACCATCAGCCCTGAACAGGCCCCCGAATTGCACCAGATTATTTCGCGGTTGGCCCAACTGGCCGACCTGCCGACGCCAAAACTTGCTTGGATCAACACCAGGATTCCCAACGCGTTCGCCATCGGCAAACACCCTAAAAACTCCTTCATTGCGGTGACCCAGGGCCTGGTCGAGCGACTCGATGCGACGGAGCTCGAAGCCGTCTTGGCGCACGAATTAACGCACATCAAAAATCGAGACGTGTCGGTCATGAGCCTGGCTAGTTTCTTTGCCATGGTCGCCTCCTTTATCGTGCAGCAGTTCTTCTTTTTAGGATTCGCCATGGGCGGAGAGGGTGGTGGTGGCGGCCGGCGCGGCGGACGCAATGGCGGCGGCGGTCAAGCCGTGATAATCATCTGGCTGGCCTCGCTCATCGTCTGGGCGGTCAGTTATGTATTAATCCGCACGCTGTCCCGATATCGGGAATATGCAGCCGACCGCGGATCCGCGATTCTTACAGGTCACCCTGGCTATCTGGCTAGTGCGTTGGAAAAAATCCAGTCGGGAATGCGGACGGTGCCCACGCGGGACTTAAGGCAGGTGGAGTCCATGAACGCCTTCTTCATTTTCCCAGCCGTCAGAAAAAACAGTATGATGGAGATGTTTGCCACTCATCCCACATTAGAGCATCGGCTACGTCGGCTGGAATTGCTGCAGCAGAAAATGGAGCGCAAATAGGGGAGAGCTATGGGACTTTTTGATTCCTTATTCGGGCGGACTAAAATTCCGCCTGGAAAAACCGACGCGCTATTTGCCTTATCCACAGCCAGCTTAGACATTGAGGTCAAGCTGGATAGCCCCTATGGTCAACATGCCGCCATCGTCTTAAGAGCCGTGGACAATTCGTCGTACGACGCCATCAACAAAGAGATTAACGACCTATTGGCCATCGGGGGAAAAGACTTTAAAGCCAAGGTGCACGCCAAGGACGATAGTATGGGATTTCATTGGTTAATGTTCGATGGCCCTGATTTAGAAGATGCCGTCAACGGCCTTCACATGACGGCTGACCTCATTAAGCAGGCGGGATTTGCGGACAGCCTCTTAGCTGCGATGTTTCGATTTGGCGACTGGTACTTGGTCTACAGTTATCGGCGGGCCTCTTTTTATCCGTTTGTCCCCACTGGACACTCGACGCGGAACAACAGCCGCGAATTTCGGATTCGCCAGACCCTGGTCGATGCATTGCCCATGGAAAAGGATCCCGAGCGATGGTATCCGCTCTGGGATCCCCCCATCTAACCTGGTGCCCGCTTCTGATATAGAACGCGGGACTGTCGCCAAGCACGTCGAGGGTAAGGTCGGCACGCCTTACCTTCAGTTGTCTTACGCACCTTGCCTTAAGCTAATGCCGAGCAGTCTCCCGTTCTCGCTTGTAAAATTACCCAAATCGGGCGTAAATCCCCCGCCTTAGGCGTGGGGATAGAAGCCCGTGGGCCCGTGAGGGCCAAAATCTTGAAGAGTACCGGCTTTTGCGCTAAACGATTCTTGCAAGCGGATTCCTTCGGCGAAGTCCATTGCCCTTTGGGGAATCGGAGGGGGAGTCACTTCTACAGACGGGCTTGCGAGCACGAAGAAGCCGCGAGAGTCTTGCGTCGCAAGAACACCCGAGAGGGTCGGAGCGGTTTGTCTGCGACCGGGAGAGTAAGCATTCGATGCCGAAGAATGTTGTGTGAGGCCCAGGATGGTAGGCGTAGTCCATGCCCTTTGGGGGCGACCCGAGAGCCTGGGAGAGCCAACAGGAGACCGGAACCCCCCGGACCATGGTTCGTGGGGGGGCTCAGTCCAGAATTGAACCAGGCGCATTGCAATTGCTCTTTTGATACAAGACTAGTCTTAAGGAGTACTCGTTATGCGACAAATTGGATCATACGAGGCAAAGACTCACCTAGCGGAGTTGTTGGATGCAGCTAACAAGAGCGAAACGATTATTGTAACCTGAAGAGGTGATCCCATCGCAAAAATAGAACCCTACCGGCCCATGCCGCCGTCTATTGATGTGATAGCCCAGGAATTTGAAAAACTACACCAATCGGTTAAGCCCAGTCCTAGTCTTCAAACGGTGATTAACGAAGGACGGCGGTTTTGATGCCCTTTGTTTTAGATGCTTCAGTGGCTTTAGCCTGGTGCTTTCCCGATGAGTCTAATCACTATGCTGCCTCAATCCTGAATCGGTTCAAAGAAGACTATACACTAGTTCCAGCCGTCTGGTCTGCCGAGGTCGCTAATGCCCTAGCCATGGGCCGGAGACGGCAGCACATTTCCTCACAAGGGGTCTTGAGGGCAATCCGACTTTTGCAGGAGTTAACTATCAAACCTGAGTTGCCCTCTGTACAACGCACCTTCACGGATGTCATGAAGATGGCTACCCATAACGGGCGGCTAAGCGTCTGTGATGCACCCCATGTGGAACTGGCGCAGCGAAAACAATGCCCCTTGGCCACTTTAGACGGTCAACTGTCATCCCTCACGCGTCTACGGGGAGTCGAAGTCATTGAGCCTGATGATTCGTCTGAACCTGATCGAAGGGTCGAAGCTTTTTTCTCAAGCTTCGGCCCTTCGGATCGGGTTAGGGAACTAATTACGATGGATCCTCAATCCTCAAAAAATTTTTTGGCTTCTTCCAGGGTCGTGTCTACCGCCGGGAGAATCAAATCAGACTCTACCAAGTGCTCAATCGGCAAATGCTCCCCAGATCGCACCAAACCCGCGACCTGATTTAGGAGCTCATGAAATCGACCCGCTTCATTTTGGGTTAACGCATCCATCAGTTCCTCATCGAGCTGGTAAATGGAATCTAGCATCTCCCCTTCCACTCGATATTGCCCTTCGGTCAAAATCCGCACAATCATGTATTGTCTCCTTGGCCAAGTTCTGCCTTGAGTTTGGCCAACTCATCCGACACGCTAGACGATGACTTTAGCTTATTCAGTTCGTCACGAATGGAATCGCCGGAACCGGGCAAGGCATCATTCTGAAAGGCCGGGTTATCCGCCAGCGAGTCAACCGCCGCCGCCCGCGCCTTCAATCCCTCGGTCTTGTCCGTCGCCCTTTGCAAGGCCATGTTGACATCTGCCATATCCTCGCCTAGACCTGTAAAGGCTTCCCCAATTTTAACCTGGGCTTGAGCCGCCGAGTATTGGGCTTTAATCACTTCCTTTTGAGTCCGGAACGATTCGACTTTGGTCTGCAATTTTTGTTGGAGATCGTTCAACCGCGCTTCCTCGCGAGCCAAATCCTCAATTTGGGTGTTTAAGTTTCCTACCTGGGCCTCTAACCCTTGCTTGCGCGACAAGGCCTCTTGGGCTAAGTCGTCACGGTTGGCCCGGACCGCATCCCGTGCATTGTCGTCTTGCTGAGACACCGATTGTTGAAGACGCGAAACCTGCAGTTCCAGACGTTTTTTTGATGTGACAACCTCCGCTATGCCCCGGCGGATGTTTTGTAGCTGCTCCACCTGTTTTTGGTATGAATACTCTAGCGTCTCCCGCGGATCCTCCGCTTTATCCAGCACCGTATTAACCTTCGACTTAAAAATGGTGGAAACGCGCGCCATCAGTCCCATGGAGAAGCCTCCTCTCTCTCGTTCAGTATATTCCCCCAGAAAAAACCTTGTCAAAATCCCTTCTAGCAGGACACCCTAATTTCACGGGAGGTGTGTGCTTTGACAGTCATTCAGTGCGACGCCACAGAATGTCGCTACAATGGGGCTGGCCGCTGCCTCAGCAATGAAATCACCATGGTGCCAGGCCTAGTGTCTTGGCTCGCAACCGCACTTGACCCCTCCTCCTCCTTCATCAGCGGTCCTTGGTTCCCGGGATATACGGGGGAGTTAATCGATTATACGGCATATGCCCAAGACAAACCCGGGTCATTGTCGATGGGCGCCATCTGCCACAATTATGCGCCATAGCCAGTATAATTCGTACCCTAGCCGCCTCAATTTCCCTCGGAAAACAGTACGGCCCGCTCTTCCTCCACATGGGCCGATGCCGCCACCGCCGCCCGGATGAAATCCCGAAACAAGGGATGAGGGCGGTTGGGGCGGGACTGGAACTCTGGATGAAACTGCGTACCAATATACCAAGGATGGTCAACCAACTCCACGATTTCCACTAACCTTTGATCCGGAGAGAGGCCAGAAAGTACTAGGCCACTTTGTTCCAACGCAGTGCGGTACGCGTTATTGAATTCGAACCGATGGCGATGGCGTTCAAAAACAAGCGTCTGTCCGTAAATTTCTTGAACCCGTGTCCCCAGCATCAGCTGACAAGGGTAGCTACCCAAGCGCATGGTCCCGCCCATGTCCTCGACGGCCTGTTGCTCAGGCATCAGGTCAATCACGGGGAAGGGCGTGTCCGCCAAAAATTCGGTCGAGTTGGCCGTCGGCATATGCGCTCGATGGCGGGCCAATTCGATCACCGCCGCCTGCATCCCCATGCAAATCCCAAAGAACGGAATGGCGTTTTCCCGCGCATATTGAGCTGCTTGAATTTTTCCTTCAACGCCCCGATAACCAAATCCACCAGGCACTAAAATACCATCGACTTGTGAGAGGGCCTGGCTGACACCCTCATGTTCCAGATTCTCTGAGTCTACCCAACGAATGCTGACGCCCACACCGTTGGCAATACCCCCATGGGTCAATGCCTCCGCGACGCTGAGATAGGCATCGTGCAAATCGACATACTTCCCGACAATGGCGATCGTCACGTTCCCCTTTACCAACGCCGCATCCCGTACCATGGACTCCCATTCTTGGAGCTGTTTGGGTTGAGCCGCCAATTCTAATCGATTGACCACAATGTCATCCAAGCGTTCGCGCGCCAAGTCCAGGGGTAGCTGGTAAATCGAATCGGCATCCACATTTTGCACTACAGCCTGGCGATCTACGTCACACATCAACGCGATCTTGTCCCGCATCTCCAATGACAAGGGGCGCTGGGTGCGGCATACGATCACATCGGGTTGAATCCCGATGGATCGGAGCTCCTTGACCGAATGTTGGGTAGGCTTGGTTTTGGCTTCGCCAGCCGCATTCAAAAACGGCACTAGCGTCACATGCACGTACATGACAGAGTCTCGCCCAATATCAGAGCGCATCTGCCGAATGGCTTCCAAAAAAGGCAAACTTTCGATGTCGCCCACCGTGCCCCCGATCTCAACCACCACCACATCGGCTCCGCTAGCTTCTGCCACACGGTGGATGCGCTCTTTGATGGCATTGGTGATGTGGGGGATAACCTGGACCGTCCCACCCAAGAAATCGCCGCGGCGCTCCTTCATAATGGTGGACCAATAAATGCGGCCGGTCGTAACGTTGTTGGCTTGGGATAGATTGATATCCATGAACCGTTCGTAATGACCCAAGTCCAAATCCGTCTCGGCACCATCTTGGGTCACGAAGACCTCACCGTGCTGCATAGGCGACATGGTCCCCGGGTCCACATTGATGTAGGGATCCAATTTTAAGGCCGTCACACGAAGCCCCCGACTTTTCAGGATACGCCCCAGCGAAGCCGCTGTCAGTCCCTTGCCTAACGAAGATACCACTCCGCCCGTCACAAACACGTACTTTGCCATCCTCTGCTCCCCCCGTGTCTTTCACTGGTTTTATGCGTTGGCGGCCTAAAAATGAAGAAGGAGTCCGAGCGGTGATTAACCGTCGTCCTCCTCTAATTCATCGGTATCGTCGTCGTCAAACCCACCCCGATCCCGTACCGCTGACCGAGTCGAAGGTCTAGGTTGCCACTCCTTTAGACCCCACGAGGCCCCCCCGCGATATTGAAACCGTGCGTCTAAATTGATATCCGTGTACACTCTCGCGGCCACGCGGGCCTCGCGGTCGACGCCTAACTGGGTTAGGGTTTCGTCCAAAAGATCTTGCACATCCATCGGCTGCCCTTGCGATTTCAACACAGCATACGCCGCATCCGTCGCTCTCATCCGCTATCCCATCCTCCAAAAGTTTCCCGTGTATTATACCACTCATGCGACGATCGCCTCGTCACTTTTAACGGAAATTCGTACAATCCCGTAAATTTCCAGATAGGATTTTGACCGCAAGTTTCGGCAAAATTCCTCATTATTGATTGACCAATAAGCCCCTCAGCCTTACACTAGTCGATATAAAATCCAGTGCCGAATCCTTGACGTGTCAAGGTACGGGGGATCCTAAAGCTTTTATTTAGGTGGTGAATCCGGTCCGGTTGGTCCGGTAGAGGGCTCCTTCTCCCTCGAACCATGGGTCTATCCCACTACTAACCTCGGAGGCAGTTAAAAGAAGGAAAGGATGTATTGTTTTTGCCCACAACATATCGAAAAGTGTCACCCATTTTGGCAGGGATGGCGGTTCTGGTGGCGCCTGGCATCTCTTCGGTTGTCCAAGCCCAGAGTCATCCGGTGATTCGGTACGGGGATCGTGGGCCAGCCGTTAGATTAGCTGAAGTCTCGTTACTAAGGCTTGGCTATTACCATGGGGCCATTGACGGCATTTATGGCCCTGAACTATTGGCGGCAGCCAAATCGTTCCAAGCGCATTACGGTTTTACACAAGACGGTGTCTTAGGACCCTTGGCATGGGACAAATTAAGTCCTTCGCCTCATACAGCAAAACACTTAACGCGGCGACCGGTGGAGCTTCGCCTGGGCAATCGTGGGCCGGGTGTTGTACGATTGCAAGAGTTGTTAAACCGTCACGGCTATCATCTTGCCACCGATGGGGTTTTTGGACCGTTGACGTATAGTGCCGTGCGTCGCTTTCAAGCTAGTCACCGAATCGTAGTGGACGGTATTGTAGGATCGGCCACATGGCATGCTCTCACTTCCCAGCCGTCAACCACGAATGCCACAGGCGCCAAAATGGAGGCGGCCCCACCAAAATATCCTCCAGGATATCTGCACGAGGGCGATGTGGGTCCTGCCATTCGTCGTCTACAGTTCGAACTAACCCGGGTTGGCTATTCCACGGATGGCATCGATGGTCGTTTTGGTCCGTCAACCTTGCGAGCGGTCCAAGCCTTTCAAAGAGCCCAAGGGCTTCCCGCCCACGGACTAGTGGGGTCGCTCACCTGGAATGCCTTGCATCGCGTGTTAATCGCCAAGGCCCACGCCAAGAAGTCTCCGGCCCCGCTGAGCAATCGAGGGGGCGTTTCTCCCACAGCCGCAGCGGTCGTCGGTATGGCTATGAAGTATCGCGGGTATCCCTACGTGTTTGGGGGAAATACCCCAAGTGGCTTTGACTGCTCCGGTTTTGTGCAATGGATCTATGCACAAGTCGGTATCACGCTGCCACGGACCACCTTTGCCCAATGGAACGTCGGAACACATGTCAGCTATGATGCCTTACAACCAGGCGACTTGGTGTTTTTTACCACCGAGGGTGTGTTCACCAATCATGTCGGTATATATTTGGGTGGCGGAGAATTTATCTCGGCTGCCACCCCCAGTCAAGGCGTCGTGGTGCAAAGCTTAAGTAGTGGCTATTTTGCCCACGCCTTTGACGGAGCGGTCCGTATCGTCAACTAGGTAAGGGAATGTCTTGGAGGGATTCTCATGCGAAGGCGCCACGTGCATGCCAGAGGACGGGCGAGTGATTATCTGTCTCGCACCCTCGCAACGTCCCCCCAGCACCCGGACTCCCCAGTCCGGGTGTCTTTTTTATGACCATACCCAGGAGGTGCTGATTGTGGTCCATTTCCGACCGAATAACACTTCAGTCAAATCCCAAAAAATAACTCATCGGCGCGCCAACCCCCAGGGTCTGGGGCGACTCATCCTCATGACAGCCACCGTGGGGTTCATGACCCTGGGACAGGGATTATGGTGGTGGTGCGGTCTTTTCCTGTTGGCGCTCATTTTATTGGCGATAGGACGCCGGGGGAAAGCCTTGTGGGGGGTGTGGTCTCTCATTAGCATCGTAGTCGCCCTGGGATTTTGGCATCTGGGGATTATCCCGCAATGGGTAGGCCTTACCTTTCTCACATTGGCCGGCATCCAGTTTGCATTGAGTCTTGTAACGGCATCAGCACCCTAAAACCACTCGGTCACGATTTCTTCATCGACCGGTAAAACGCGGGCGCCGATGTTCCATAAAGGCCCGAATACCTTCTAAGGCGTCTTCGGACTGGACCAGACGCTCGATCGCTTGTGTTTCCCGACTTTGAGCCGACGCGTCTTCAGGAGCCATCAGCTCTTTTAATTCGGATAGGGCCAACGGTGGCAAACTGGCCAGACGATCCGCGAGATTGAGAGCCGTCTCCACCAGGAGGCGCGGCTCGACTACCTCATCAATCAAACCGATACGATAGGCGTCTTCGGCGCCAATCGATTCGCCCGTCAAGAGAAGGCGGCGTGCCCTGGAGGCTCCCACCAGCCGCGCCAGGCGATGGGTGCCTCCCCATCCAGGAATTATTCCTAAGTTGACTTCCGGCTGACCAAAGCGGGCCTTGATGGACGCGACGCGAATGTCTGCCGCCATAGCGAGCTCGTTGCCGCCCCCATAGCAAGGCCCGTTGACAGCCGCCACCACGGGAAGACGGCTTCGTTCCAGACGCCGGAATAGATCCGCCCCCATCCTCATGAAGTCGGACAGGCTGCCCCCCAATTGCAAAAATCCGGGGACATCCGCGCCCGCCGCAAAAGCAGGACCCCGCGCCGCTAGGACCACCGCCCTCACAGTGTGATCCGCTTCGCATCGATCCAATAGATTCCTCAAGTCCTGTAACAATTCCGCGCTAATCGCGTTCACAGGCGGTCGATCCAGCGTCCATAAGGATACGCCCGCTTGGATTGTTTCGGTGACGGTGCTCATTGACTACACCTCGCTGGCATAAGCTAAATATCCGCGACCACTTTTAACCCCCAGTTGGCCCCGGTGAACTCGCTCGATTAATGAGGCGGGAGGAGAAAAACGCGCTCCTGCCGTAGTCAGCAACGAGTTTAAGTCGTCAAGCACCCGATCGAGTCCTCGCGCATCAGCCCAGTGAAACGGCCCGTCTTTCAGGCCCGCGCCAGCTCGCATCGCGATGTCGATATCTTCAGGCGTCGCTATACCCTCTTCGTAAAGACGGGCCGCCTCCATAAAAGTGGCTAAGGTAAATCGCAAAATAAGCTCGCGTTCCAAGGCGTCCTCCACGGCGCATGCCTCCCCTTAAAGTTTAATACGGATAAAAACCGTGCTGTGATTTCAGACCTAGATGGCCTTGGCTCACCAATGATTCTAATTGGGGACCCGGGTCAAATCGTTCGCCGTAGGCCGCCTTAAGCGTCAACGCGACTTCCCAGGCCACATCTAATCCGAGCGCATCCGCCAAGACAAAAGGACCCATGGGAGCCACCCCCGATTTCACAATAGCCTGGTCAATGGTTTGATAAGGAAGGTTGGTCTCCTGTTGAAACCGGAGTACCTCAGTCATTGAAGCCATCAACACCCGATTTACAACAAATCCGGGGCATTCCCGGACACTCACCGGCACCTTTCGGATTTCCTCAGCAAATCGCTTGAGCGTTTCGAGTGTTTCGAAACTGGTCTGGTTCCCCGACACCACTTCGATGAGTTTCATCCTGTGGGCCGGAAAGAAAAAGTGGAAACCCGCCACCCGTTCGGGGCGCCCAGTCATTTCCGCCAATTCCGTAATGCTCAGTGCAGAGGTATTCGAGACTAATAGGGATAACGGAGGTAAAACCCGGTCGAGTTCTTGAAACACCCGCTTTTTTACATCAATGTTTTCTGACACCGCCTCGATGGCCAGTGAGATATCGCCCAAGTCACTAGACTCGGTGGTATACGTGATGAGTTGCTGCCGCTCTTGAGCACCGTCTGATGATAGGCGCCCCAGACCCACTCTATTTTGAAACACTCCAGCAATGTGGTCGCGGGCTCGATCTAATGCGTTCGCGTCAATGTCCTTCATGACCACGGGGATTCCCGCATTGGCGATGACATAGGCAATATCGGCTCCCATGGTGCCCGATCCAATCACAGCGGTTCGCTTAATATACATGGCGCCCTCCTGACCTCTAAGTTTCTCCAGCGTAGCGTCGATCAGCAATATTTGTCAACGGCAAGTTTATTATTGCCACCCCGCATGGTATGATTCGAAATGAAGTCGCGGGGGAAGGGAGATCACATGCCGGCCGATATACCGGGATTTGTCCAACAAATTCAACGCTTATTCCCACGGATAATGCGCTATCTGGAAGCAGAAGCTAGTCGGGAACTCATCGGGCTGGAGGTGACGCCAGCGCAAATGAATGCGCTTGTCGTCTTGTACGAGCCCAAAAATCTGCCCATGGGAGAACTTGCGGACTCGTTAGGTCTCACCGAAAGCGCCGCTACGCGTTTAGTCGACCGATTATTGCGCATGAATTTAGTGCGGCGCGACCGAGATGAAGTAGATCGGCGGGTGGTGCGGGTGCGCCTGTCTACGTATGGCCGACAGTTAGCCGATCTGGTATTTCAACGTCGCCAGGAGCAATTCACACGATTTGCCGAAAGGCTTCGGGAAGAGCAACGGAGCAATCTGGTCGAAGGACTGACGGCGCTATTAACGGTCTTCCAAGACCTGGAGCACGAATCGCGCACAGCCAATAATACCTTTCAAGAGTCCTAACTTTTTGTTATAATATTATGCGATAAGGAGGATGCCTGATGATCACGCTAACAGACGATGCCGTTCAAAAGGTGCAAGAATTTATAGCGTCCAAAGACCGGTCCGACTTAGCCCTGCGCATTTATATCTCCAAGGGTGGATGTAGCGGGTTCAGTTATGGCATGGCGTTGGATGAACCTCACGAGGATGACAGCCGCTACGAGTTCGGTCCCGTTCAGGTGATTGTCGATCCCGGTAGTGCACCGCTATTAGAAGGTATTGAGGTCGATTACGTCAATTCCCTCATGGGCGGCGGATTTGCGATTAACAATCCCAACGCGGTGGCGTCTTGCGGATGTGGTCATTCGTTCCGCACTCAGGATCAACAGGGATCGCCGGCTTCCTGCAGCCATTAATCTACCCACGGGTTAGACGCCCCCCCTTCGGTGGGGTGTCTTTTTGTGTATTAATCCACCGCAAGAACCAAACACTTCAGATAGCGTGACTCGGGTAAAGCGGGCAACACCGGATGATCGGGGCCCTGCCCCCTAATATCAACCAGCCGAACCGTGCGACGGGCGTCATAGGCGGCTGATTGCACTACGTTAATGAAGTCGCCTTCGGAGATGTGATACGAACAACTCGACGTCACTAGGTACCCTTTTGGACGAATCAGTCTAAGTCCTCGCAAATTAATTTCTTTGTAACCTTTCAAAGCTCCGGGGACGCTCATTTTCGATTTAGTAAAGGCCGGTGGGTCTAAAATACCCAAATCATACTGAGGTCCCTTTTCACTTTCGCGGCGAAGCCAATCAAAAGCATTTTCTGTCACAAAATCTACCGGCCCCCTCATCGTATTCGCATTGAGATCGGCATTGGATGCGGCACGCGCTATAGCGAGAGCGTCACTGTCGATACCGACTACCGAACGCGCTCCATGCGTGGACGCCACCAATCCGAATCCCCCCGTATGGCAAAAGGCGTCAAACACCTCACGGCATGGGGATAACTCACCCACTTTACCCCGGTTGGCATATTGGTCCAAAAAGTGCCCGGTCTTTTGTCCTCCGGCGAGATCCACCACCATTCTTACCCCGTGTTCGTGAATCTCTACCCGCGGTATCAGTTGGCCATACAGGAGGCGATCTTGACGGCTAAGCCCTTCGCGATCTCGTACTGACAAATCTCCGAGTTCATAGATGCCCTCGGGCCCCAGGAGGCTGACTAATGCCTCGACGATACCATCCATAAACGCCAGAAGGCCGAGACTGGTGACCTGCACCACAAGCATCGACCCGTATTTATCCACAATCAGCCCAGGAATGCCATCCGCTTCCGAATAGATGACCCGATAGGCATCCCGGCCGGGGGCCAGGTCGCGCCTCCAAGCAACAGCCGCCCGGACCCTGTCCTGGAAAAACCTGTTGTCTACTACCCCGTGCGCGCCCCAGCGCACCATGCGAACCGCAATCATAGAACGAGGATTGTAAAAACCCTGCCCCAGGATACGCCCCCCACGCGTCTTGACCGCCACCACCACACCCGGCTCGACCCCGGATTGCTCTATTTCCGTACGGTATACCCAAGGAGATCCCTTGAGCACACGGTGCAATCCTGGTTTGAGCACGACAGCCTCCATGAAATCCACTCCTCGTATCCATTGTCACCTCAACAACCCCTGCGGTCATGGCGTTGTGATTCACACGGGCGCCCTACCACGGTGTCTTTTGGGGGTAAGGCAGTCACCAAAATGCGGACCGCCCAATATTGTGATATTGCCTTCGGCTAACAATAAAAGCCCCCGTTCACATGGGAGGAATTGCTCATGATAACACCCATCAATCAAGAAGAAAAGAACCGCGCGCGCGATGGGATGCGCGTTATCAGCGCCCGTCAATCTCAAAGCCGCTGGCGCCTCATCTGGCTTTTGGTTGGCCCAGGCATCCTGGTTATGCTGGGTGAGAATGACGCGCCTTCAATGCTATCCTATTCGGCCACCGGATCCCAATTTGGAATCGGGTTTTTCCTGCCATTTGTGGTCTTGACCTTCCTCATGGCATTTGTTGCCCAAGAAATCACGGTTCGCCTCGGCGCCGTTTCCAAAACTGGCCATGCCGATCTAATCTATCGTCGATTTGGCCGCTTTTGGGGCAACTTCGCCATGGTTGATCTGTTAATCACGAACGTGATGACCCTCATCACTGAGTTTGTGGGCATCGTGGCAGGAGCCGGATTCTTTGGGATTCCGGCCTGGATAGCAGTTTTGGCAGCACTGGTGCTCATCGTGCTCACGACCGTGTTCCGCCAGTATTGGCGGTGGGAGCGCATGACGCTGGCCCTCGCGCTATTTAACCTCGTGTTCATTCCTGTGGCGTTCATGGTGCATCCGCCCTGGGGGCAGGTTGCACATGCATTCTTGGAATGGTCCCCCCTTCCTGGAGGGATGAATGGCAACACCCTGATTATCCTATTGGCTGACATCGGTGCCACCATTACCCCTTGGATGCTCTTTTTCCAACAAGGCGCGGTCTCCGACAAGGGCCTATCCATTCGCGACATTCGCTACAGCCGGTTCGACACAGCCCTCGGCGCCTTTCTCGCGGCCCTAGCCGCTCTCGCCGCCATCATTGCCACCGCCCCCCTGTTTATCCATCACATGAATGCCGGGCAATATGGGGCGGCCCAATTTGCTCAAGCCTTGCAACCTTATGCTGGCCCCATCGGACCAACACTGTTCGCCTTGGGGATCTTGGAAGCAGGACTGGTGGCAGCCATCACCATCTCCACCTCATCCGCTTACGCATTCGGCGAGGTAACCCGCCAAGCGCATAGCTTGAATCGGCCGTTTAGCGAGGCCCGGGGATTTTATCTCATCTTGCTTTTGGTCGCAGCCATCAGTGGATCTATCGTCTTGTTGCCGGGATTTCCTCTGGAATCCGTCGTCATTGTGGTCAATGTGGTCGCCGTCCTGACCATGCCCCCTGCCATTGGGTTCCTTCTGTTATTGGCCAACGACCGCGAAATTATGGGTAAACACCGCAACACAATGTTACTCAACATTCTTGGTATCGGCGTGGGCGTCTTTGTGTCACTCGCTGGGATCGTTTATGCCATGACAGTGATTATTCCAGGATTTAAACTCTGACCCGTAAAGGAGCCTGCCCCCGATGCATACAGATCCAGCCTGTCGAACCCCAGGACCCGACAACGAATCAATGCCGTTGGAAGCGGTACTTGACGAATACCATCAAGCCATGGCCCACCTGAGCCTCTTAAAACCGCGACGTTTAAGCCCCGGGCTTCGAACTCTCATCTGGGGCCTACGCGTCTATGTGGTATTTATGGCTTTCGTGGTCGTCCTGAATATTGTGGAGCGGCTGCATTAACTCGTTAACGAGGCGGCGATGCGATTCTCGCATCGCCTTCGTTCCCTTAATCTTGAGTCACTAGGTTGCCCGATCGAATCCGCTCGGCAGTCGTCTGAAGGCGGGATAACACCTCAGCCGATCCCAGCAGCTCAAGCAGTTCAAAGAGTCCCGGTCCAACAGTACGGCCGGTCACACTCAGGCGCGTCGGGTGGATCAATTCGGCTCGCTTAACCCCCAGGGCTTCACTAAGGCGATCGTAAGCTTGCATGAGGGCCTCCCGGTCCCAGTGCGAGAGCCCCTGAAGTTCATTGCGCACGCAATCCAGCCTTTGTGCGGTCAGTGCCGTAAAATACTTGGCTACCCCTTTTGCATCGTAATGCTCGGGAGGGTGATAGAAGAATGCCATTTGGTCGGCGAGCTGCACGAGCGTGTAGGCCCGCTCCCGGCAAAGGCTGACCACCGCTTCGTACGAAGGCCCCTCGTCTACCCGGTAGTAGATGAAAGGGCGTACGAGGCGCGCGATCTCCGCGATGGGCAAATGGGTCATGTATTGATGGCTGAACCACTCCAGCTTTTTCTGATCATAAATCGCTCCGGTGTGCTGAACACGCTCAAGAGAAAATTCCTGAGCTGCCTCGTCAATCGTCAAAATCTCGCGGCCGTCCGGCGTGGACCACCCCAACATCAGGAGATAGTTGGCTAAGGCGGCCAGCAAAATCCCTTGATCGCGATATTCCTCGACAGCCGTGGCACCATGCCGCTTGGAGATCTTGCTCTTGTCCGGAGCCAAAATCATCGGCAGGTGCGCAAACGTGGGAACATCGTCCCACCCCAGTGCCGCCATGACAAATAATTGTTTGGGGGTATTAGACAGATGCTCTTCACCACGAATCACATGGGTAATCTCCATGTCGTGATCATCAATCGTGACGGCAAAATTGTACACCGGGGTGTAGTCGGGTTTCATGATGACAAAGTCATCAAACACCCGGTTATCAAACTCTACATCGCCTCGGATGACATCGTGGACGGTGCACATCCCCTCCTGGGGAACTATCAGTCGCACAACCGAACGCTCCCCGGCTCGTGCCCTTACCTCATCTTCGGTCAACGAGCGACACCGTCCGCTATACCGTGGCGCAAGATTCTTCGCCCGGAGGGCCTTGCGGTCTATGGCCAGTTGTTCTGGCGAGCAAAAACAGCGATAGGCGCGGTGGCTCGCCAAAAGCTGGTCCGCCAAAGCCCGATGTCGCACCAGACGCTCTGAGACACGATAGGGGCCATAGCGGCTGTTGTCCTCCATATCGGGACCCTCATCCCACTCCAGGCCGAGGCTCTTGAGACCCGCCATCATAAGTGCTTCAGACCCCGGTATTTGGCGTGTCTCGTCGGTATCTTCCACCCGTAAGATAAAGCGCCCGTTGTGACGGCGCGCATATAAATAATTAAATAAAGCGGTGCGTGCCCCTCCGATATGTAGAGTGCCGGTGGGGCTCGGCGCATAACGCACCCTAACCACAGGCCTCTCCTCCTCCCTCGCCACAGATGAAAGTGTAACCAAGTGGTGTAAGAGAATCAAGAACAGGCAGGGCGGGAAGACAAATCCATCGCAGAGGCGGATCAACCTGGCCCTTCAATCTAACCAGCGCCTGGCTAACTATTGTTAGGTCCAACCTTATTGGATCCCATTATCACGATCATTAGCCCTACGCTCAATTTACGATCCGGAATTTCTCCATCAGCATCTAGCAGGATTGGCGTCATACTTGTGAAACATAACGAGAAGACCAGGCGTTTTGAGGTGACAAGAAAGGGGGAGCTATGGCGAATCAACGCCGATTGACTCAATGGGTTGGACTAATCGGATTAACATCTGCAGCTGGCGTGGCTATCATCATCGTGCGGTACCAGACTGGACCAATGATTGCACCATACGCACACCCCAGGTTCGCCGCCGCGCAATTTCGTCGACGCCTCCGGCCGCCACAGGTGTGTATATCATCGGCGGTCCTGGAGAAAACCAACCCGTGCGCAAGGTTATCGCCCATAGCACGGCAGCCGTTGCCCAACTCGTTTTGCGGAAGCTGGATCAAGCCACGCCTATACAGGCAACGGTTGCTGCGCCCCCGTCGGCCGGTGACTACGCGGTACAACTCACCTTAGACAACGGGAAAGCCATTACGGTTGAGCCCGCCGCATACGACCATAGATCAGCGATGCAACTTAGGTCAGGAGAACCAGTACCCGTGGAGGCGATGGGGTGCGCACGACGGCCGTTCAGAATGGGACGCTAGACCACTGGCTGATATCCCGGGGATGGGCGAAGATCTCAAGCATTCCTAAGATGCCTTGGGAAAATTGATCGAGATGCTACGCACGCCTAACTACGACGCGAGAACACGTCCTCCATTAACGTCTTGTGCACTAAAATACATGCCGTGGTTCAGCCAGAGCCCCGCCCCTATTGCTGGCGCGGCAATGTGCCCGGGATAGCGCGTGATTCCCACGTGCCGTCTGATCGCCTTTTGTAGCCATCCTCATAATGTCGTCGGAAGTCTTGGGGGTGCATGAGCAGATCTTCAGCGGCAATGGCTCCCCATCCTGGCCCCCGATATAAGATCTCATTAAAATCAGGATAGGCGACAAGATCCTTGGCTGTAAGGCGCGTGTCGGGCCAGATCTCCATGTCGAGCACCACCAGCGTTTCACCACGATCTGCCACAAGGTGGCTAGTAAGGTCCGGCCCGATAGGTTTGCCAATCAAATGATGGGGGTGCACGGCTACTGCGTGTCCTCCCATGCGCAGGGTACCGTGCCCCTCAAGCACCAGATAGTACTCGTCGACCGCCGAATGGCTGTGAAGCCGGGCAGTCGCCTTCCCCGGGGGAATGACCTCCACGCGCATGAATGCCCGCCCCAAGCCCAATAATGGCATAGCATACCGCGCTTCTTCCCCATCCGCTTCCGACTCGCGAAACTTTTTGTACAAAATCCCACTGGATGCGTTGGAATTGACATCATAGAGAGGCGGCATCCAGACGTTTTCAAGCGCATCGTCGGATGAGTCATCAGCATGACGCCAAAACACATCGTCTGCCCAGAACGACGCTAGCCGAATCACGAACTCGCGGGCCGCCTCACTGAGCGGCGGCACCACACACCAGAGCGTTCCGTCCTCATCAGGACGCAGCCGCCCTCCTAAACGCCCCATGGTATCCCAAAACCAGTTCGCCAAGGGAAGACACTGTCGACTGTCTCCATCCGGTAGATCTCCCGGCGACTGAGGCAAAAAGAGCGCCCATGCTAAATCCCATCGCACCTCAGGGTCCCCCGGTGGAACAGCCGATGGATGGCCCACAAACGCAATAGCACGCATACGCTCTGCTCCATTCCCGAATCTCGCTTGATTAAACCTATTAAATCATAGCTTATCTCGGGTCGCGCGACGCATTTTCGGTCATCGTCATCATACGCCAAGGTTTCGGCTACAACAATTACCAGTTGTGGCGTAGGGAGTTTAAAGGGCGAAATTCCATCCGAACACGTCCTCGCCTCAGAGCACCCACATTTTTATCGCTACCATAACAAGAAAACCCGGAGGTCCCAGGACACCGATGGTCACCCCGGTAACGGGATTGAGGCCAATGGCCCATCCGTGCTGGCTGAAGAAGTGATTCCAAATCCCGAGGGCAACCAGCCCCAGAGATCCCTGGAGGAGCACTTTTAATGCCCACTTCACCGGGGATTGAAAGACCCGAATCATCATGAATAACACGACTCCACCCAAGACTAGGGCTAAAACAACGTTAGGATGCATATGGTGGCCAACCCCCGGTTAAAGGGTATGAATGCCCCTTAACATTTAGACGCGCGTTTAAGGCGATTTTGCCAATGCTGGCACAAGTGGGGAATATCGAGGTCATGCAGCATATGGTGCTGCCAGCGTTGGTACAAAGCGCGCCAGTGCTCTGGGTCCCATCCAGGCGTCTCCCAATCGGCTGACTTCGGAACAACACGCGCTTTAGGGTCCATACCCTGTCACGTCTCTTTCTCGGGTCTAAAGGACCACACAGCCCTTATCATCTTCTCGTTACATCGTGAGACAGGCTGCCTTGGGGCCACTCCGATCGTTTCGGAACAATTCGACGTCGTCTCGGGGGTGTGGAGACCACCCTTTGAGAATCTCTTTTGAAACGTACTTTTTCATCCCTGTGGGTGCGGGTCTGGGACACCCCATATGCGCTAAATTAAGCCCCCCGAGTTGAATTGGAGTCTCCGCTTGCGGGGTCGCTCATGGAGTGCCTTGGTCCACGCGCGGGAGGTCAGGCACCAATCCGTCAGCTCCACAAACCCCTGAA
>JAJZXX010000208.1 GCA_021806205.1 Bacillota bacterium
CTGACACCCGGGGAACTGCCGTATGCGGAGGCGCTCTCCCGGTATTTTCGACGGTGGGGCCTAAAAACGCATTATGCTGATCTCAAGAACAAATGTGAAATCGAAAACTTTTCCGGCCATACTCCGGCGGTGGTCGAACAGGACTTTGCCGCGACCACCTTTCTCAGTAATTGGACCGTCCTCGTCGAGGAAGACGCCCAGGCCGAGGCCAACGAACGCCTGCGCCAATCCCCTCAGACCTATCAATAGCGGGAATACCGGATTAACCGAAACGTGTTGGGGGGGGACATTCAAAAATCGGCTGATTCAAGCCCTCCTGGAACCCGATGGGGCGCACCGGGATCAGGCTTTCCAACGCATTGTCCGTCACGTGCAGCGGGCCGTAATTCCGGTTCGCCGAGGCCGGTCGGCCTCGCGTCACCAGGGCAAGAAAGCCAATCAGTACGCACAAAACCGGCGCGGACCGCTTCGGCCTATTCCGTAAGCCTGTCTTGCGCACGGGTTTCCCCTCAGGGGAATCCCATCGTGTCAAAATCAGACGGTGGATACCTTCTCACGCTTTTATATCGAGAAACAGACAGAACCCCGCATGGAAGAAACCACATTAAACACACGTGGTGATGAGACTAAATCATCTTTTTTGCTTAACCTGACAGTATTGGCCAACCGCCCCGGCCGATCGCCCGCTATTCACGTATCACTTCGATCACGATGCGATGGTGCAGGAGAGCGACGCCCGTTGGGGCAAAAACCATCCTCTTTACCGATCAGACCGCCTGGTCAACCGCCCAAATTGTGACCACGTATCGGGATGCGTGGCATGTCGAGGCCCCCTTCCGCGATCTGAAGCAGGCCCCGTGGGTGCATGGGCAGCCGCAATTTCATGGGACCGATCAGAAACTGCGCGTGCACGGCTTTATTTGTATCTTGGCGGTCACCTTGGCCCATCTCTTTAACCGCGAACGTGCGGCCGCGGGCATCGACCTTGAAGCGTTATACCGGCGACTGGGGCTCGCGGCGTTCGATCCCACAACCGCCTATTAGTGGTTAGGTACTCCGCTGATGCGGACCGCTAAATCCCGTCGTTATGCCATTTTTGCGCGGTTACTTGCGATAACTGCGAAAGTACCGCTAGTGCCGGTGAGGGCCCATCGAACCCCTCTTTGCGGCATCGGCGGGGCGGTGTGGTTGACGCTGCGGTGTGGCGGGAATCGTCGGATGCGGCCAAAATGACGCACTGGCACGGTGCCGGATGCAATAGACCCAGCCAAGCTGCCATATCCGGGAGCTTAGTGTCCGGGGGGGTTGATTTTGCGGCTATCTGGCCAGTCATTAAACCCCATGGCGTCTCCCGCATGCCATTGCCACCCATCGAGGACACATTCCCCGCCAAAGTAACTCGGAGCAATGTCATGAATATGAACGGGTGCGGGAACTTGTTGATGAGCGACCTGATTGAGCGATTGCACCACGGCGGGCACATCCTCGGGTTGGACCAAAGCCAAAATAGTGGGCCCTGATCCGGATAGGCTGGCGAATTTCGCTCCTTGATCGAGTGCCGTCGCAATAAGGTCGTCCATCCCCGGAATCAAGGCTGACCGATACGGCTGGTGGAGGCGGTCGCGGCCTGCCTCGGCTAGTTGTGACCAGTCCCGGCGATTGAGCGCATCCACCCAAAGCGCCAAGCGTTGGGCATTGAAGACCGCGTCAGCCAGCGCAACCGTTTCGGGGAGGGCTTGCCGCGCTTTTTTGGTGGGGACTTCATAATCGGGAATGACGAGAACGCACCGTAGTTCCGGGGCCGTGAAGCTCTTGATCCGCATTCGGCCTTGTTCTTCATAGGCCAGCACGACTCCCCCGAAAAGGGCCGCCGCGACATTGTCGGGATGTCCTTCCAAGCCGATGGCCCAGTCAAAGAGTTCCTCGCGCGTGAGCCGTGGGGACAAAAAGGTGTTGGCTAATAAGAGGCCTGCGACAATGGCGGCTGCGCTCGATCCGAGACCGCGGGCCACGGGAATCCGACTCTTGATCGTAAGCCGCCCGGAGGGCATGCTCTGCTGAGCCTTAGCGCTATAAAGATGGCTGGCGGTTTTCCAGACGAGATTTTCCGTGCTATGGGGCAACGAGTCATGGCCTTCTCCGCGAACTTGAAACCCGGTTTCCTCACTCAGCGAGAACCAGCAGTCAAGCGACAATGACAGCGCCATGGCTAGCGTGTCGAATCCCGAGCCCAAGTTGGCACTACTGGCAGGCACTTTAATGTGCCACATGCTGTGCCACCCCGATCATGTCGTGAAGGGCCTCACCGAGTTCCCCCGCTGATATTAGCCGGGTCGACGCGTCAATCCATGCGTTGGGGGTCGAGCCATCTTTCAGCCCATGGCCGGTAAGCACCACCACAATATTACCACCGGCAATCCGATTGTCCTGGCGAAGTCGCAAGAGCCCGGCATAGGCAGCCGCTGAAGCGGGCTCCACAAATATGCCCCCATGTGCCAATTCTTTTTGCGCTGCTAAGATGTCCTCATCGGAGACGGACAGAAACGCGCCTTGGGATTGAGCCACGGCTTCTTTGGCGGACGCGCTGCTGGCGGGTTTGCCGATGCGTATGGCGGATGCCAGAGTCTCAGGGTTAGGTATGTCATGCCCTTGAACCAAAGGACTGGCTCCCGCGGCCTGGATGCCGAACATTTTGGGCAGTATGCCCGAATAGCGGCGAAATCCTTGGGCGTAGGCAGAAATGTTGCCGGCGTTGCCGACCGGTAGAACCAGGGCTTCAGGAGGACGACCCAATTCGTCGACCACCTCATAGGCGCCGGTTTCTTGTCCCCGGATTCGCCAGGGGTTGACGGAATTGACTAAAGCCAGCCAGGGAATCGATTGGACCGATTGTCTGACCGCATGCAGCGCGTCGTCAAAGTTCCCCTCAATAGTAAGGAATCGAGCCCCGTGTGCCAAAGCCTGCAGGGTTTTTTCCTTGGTCACGCGCCCTTGAGGAACCACTACTAAGGCTGGAATGCGCGCTCGTGCCGCATAGGCGGCGGCCGATGCCGCGGTGTTGCCCGTTGAGGCACAGATCACGGCTTTAGCGCCCTCGGCCAGGGCATTTGTGACAGCAACGGTCATTCCCCGGTCTTTGAAGGATCCGGTTGGATTCAGTCCCTCTAATTTGAGGAAGATATTGCTGTGCCCCCAACTATCCCAATGCACCAACGGCGTGGATCCCTCGGAAAGACTAATGGCGCGTCCCTCGGGAAGGCCTATCCATGAGTGATAGCGCTCGATGACCCCCGACATACGAAATCCTCCCTACCTAAAAATTACCGTGATCCTACCACAAACGGGCGGACATTGCCGTAAGCATGACAAGTTTGAATCGTGTGGCCATGAAAATAGGTAGGAGGGCGGAGCACGCCATGGTACCATGGATAAGAGGGGGATGACCCATTTTAGCCTGTTGGAATGGGGGATAAGGTGAGTGGGTGGCGCGAGAAAAACCGGGGAGTGAGAAATCTGTGGAGTATCGGAATTTAGGCAACAGCGGTTTGAAAGTTTCTGTGATCGGACTGGGGGCCAATAGCTTTGGGGGGCGAGCGGACCGGGCGACATCCATCGAAATTATCCATGCCGCCTTGGACAATGGGGTGACCTTGATTGATACCGCTAACGGTTATACCAAGGGAGACTCAGAGAAAATTATTGGCGAAGCGTTAAAGAATCGACGCCATAGTGCGGTACTCGCCACTAAGGCGGGCCTTCCCCAGGGAGATGGCCCCTATCGTCGGGGAACCTCGCGCCGGCACCTGACCGAGCAACTCGAGCAAAGTCTGCGTCGGCTCGGTACCGATTATATTGACCTCTATTATGTACATACATTTGATTCCGACACACCCGTCGAGGAAACCATGACAACTTTGAACGACTTTGTGCGCCAAGGCAAAGTGCTATACATTGCGGCGTCCAACTATCGTCCGGAGGAGTTGAAGAATGCGCTGGAGGTTTCCCGATCCCGTCAACTGGAACGATTTTGCGGCTTACAACTCTCGTACTCCCTCTTAGATCGCACTCCGGAACGCGATCTGATCCCCCTAAGCCAGGATGAAGGCATTGGTATTGTGGCCTACTATCCCTTAGCAGGTGGGGTGTTAACCGGCAAGTATCACGGAGGGGTTATTCCGCCCGGTTCCCGGGCGGATCGTCAACCCGGGTTTTATGCTAAGATTCGCGAAGATTTGCGCGTGGGCGGGGATCAATTTGCGAAACTGGCCCACAGGCTGGATCAGGACCCCGCCGGCCTCGCCATTGCTTGGCTTATTCACCGTTCAGGCGTATCGAGTGCCATTATTGGCGCGACTCGGGTGGACCAGGTGTTGAATAATCTTAAGGCGTTGGAGGTTCGGCTCAAAGAGGACTGGCAAGAACAGCTAAATCAGCTGAGCGATGGATTTGTATGGGGCGATCCCTACGGTTGGTACCGCCTCGATTAATTGTCGGGGAACCCAAAGGTCAGCGCGGAGGAAGGGCACGACTTGTCTGGAATTATTGCCTAGAGGAAAGATTTGGCTCCCTGGCGGATCAAACGGGAGTTTGGTTTTGTCAATTCTCCTATCGAGGAGCTATGGGTAGGCCGGTCAGCCCACGCAGCACAATGTTTTCGTTCATGAAGAACCCAGGAGGTTTTCCATAGCAACGGCAAGGCAACTTCCGCCTCTCATCGCGCGTCAGGTGGGGATTGGGATGGCGGATCAGGTCTAAGAGATCCGGATAATCAAACATGTCGGGGTCATGGTTGGCTGATCCTATGACTGCGGTAACCCAATCGCCAGGTGAAACGGTCGTGTTGCCCACCACCATCCGGTCCGCCACGCGTCTTGGATCGAGTTGCACCGGGGATGTATAGCGCAACAATTCCTCGATGGCGTCGTGCCAGCATTGGCTGGCTCGAGGCCAATCGCATTCCGAGTGCTCAATCAACGCGAAACTTCCCATGGCCAAGAGGTTCGTGGCGGTCTCGTGGCTTGCTACCAATAATAATAGAGCCATGGCCAAGAGTTCGCCCGCACTAAGACGGTCCCCGGAGGATTCGGCTGCTATCAGTTCACTTAAGGGCCATCCTTAGGGGTCCGACGTTTAGCCTCGATGAGGCGAAAAAAGTAATCGAGCAACTCCCACCGGGCTTGGCTAGCCGTTTGGTGGGCTTCGGGCGTCTGTGACGGGTCGAGCAATCGGGCCACTTTTTGCGACCACGCCCGGAACTGTTCGGGGTCTGACCGTGGCACGCCCAATAGTTCTGCAATGATCTGAGCGGGCAGGGGAAACGCGAACTGGCTCACCAAGTCCCCGCCTCCGGATGACGAGAGGTGGCGAATCAACTCCTTAGAAAGTTGTTCTACATAGGGTTGCAATCGCTTCAGATGCTGTGGCTGAAAGGCCTGGGTTACCAAGGAGCGAAGTCGGGTGTGGTTGGGTGGATCGCTCATCAGCATACTTGGCAACATTTTGGGGAGGTTGTTGCGGCAGGGCTTCACCCTTAATAAACGCGGCATTGCCGAGCACCTGGTGTACGTTCTCGTAGCCAAACCGCATCCACCGAAAACTAGCGCGGGAGCCCTCCCCTTCGGTAGTTCCGAAGCGGCTCCTGCCTTCAGGCCTGGGGAGGAAGCGCGCCGATTTAATGCGCACGGGCCACACCATAGTCCCATCCCTTATTGCGTTAAAATTACTGTACAATGTTTCCAATTTCCCTCGGCCCGATCTATCGGCGTTGCAATCACAATATGTCCTCGGGTACAGACGGTCACACGCCCCAAGAAGGGTCTGGTCGGGAAAGGCGGCCCGTAGGGTGTCCAAAAACGCCTGAACAGTCTCGGCCGTGGCATGGTCCGCCTCGCTGATGACAATTTGGCCCGTCGCGGGCGCGACGGCACCAAACAACGTCGCGCTCGCAGGTTTCCCCGTGGTCAGGACCTGTCTTTGTTGGCCTTGGAGATACCAGGTGGCGCCGATGGCCTGATAATCGCGGATATGAGCCTCGTCCTGAAAGATTACGATCTCATAGTCGGTGACCTTTTTTTAACGTGGCGAGTTCCTCCCGAAACGCGGCTTGTCGGACCGGGTCGGCCTTGGCCAGGACGTAAGTCGGGCGCGTCCAACTGAACCCGTGTCGGTGCAGCCAGTGGCGGAGACCGCCGCGTGACAGGGTGATCTGGTAGCGATCCCGTAAAAAGGCTTGGAGCACGCGGGAATCCTAGTTGGCAGAGATCCCATAACCCACCGCGGCGGGGGACGACTGGAGCGCCGTGAGGATCTCGATTTCGATGGCAGCCGGGATTTTCGTGGATTGCCCGGGACTATGGCGCGGTACCAAGGCCTCCGGACCTCCCGCATTCCAAGCGCGGATGTATGTACTCACGGTGCGAGCCGACACGCCAAGAATGTCGGCCACGGACGCGGCCGGATAGCCTTCCCAGACGAGTCGGACCGCCATGAGTCGGAGCCGGATTCGGGCCTTGTGGGTTTTTCTCCAGTTGCCGGAGCTCGCGAACACTATAACCGTGGGACTGCGTGATTTTCACCATCGGGAATCCCTCCTCGCCAGAGGGTTTTCGCCATCGATCACGTTCGATCCTTTGAAAATGAATAATCCTGCGAAACTTAATGTGCACTAATATAGCACTACCCCAAACTTGCACTTAACGGAGAACCAGAGAGCTCCAGGCTAGATAAGCTCCCGAAGGCCTGCACCAAAGGAACGGAGTTCGATACGGAACTCAGGCTGGTCATAACGGGCTTTGATCATTTATCCGTGGGGTCTATGACTTCCCACGCAGGATGCTCGGCTTGCCATTGATGATAGGTGGGGAAGGGATCTTTCATCAGAATTTGGCTTGGTTCATGCCTAGACAACCTAACCAGACTGCCGCGCCCAACGGCGCGATGTTGTCCATGCAACATCTTCCCTTACTTCCTGTATGATTGCAGTTGTCGATGGTTGATGCAAGAGAGGGGATGCGGCGGTGGCAGAGTGGGAAGACCAGTTAAACGAGGCCTTTAATATGATTTATCAATCCTATAACCGCTATGGTCGGTCGCTTTTAAGCGATGGCGAGCGGCATCCTGAGCATACCGGTGAGCTCTTGCGAAGGCTACAACGTCCCGATACATTCACGAAGAATATTGTGGTTACAGGCAGCAAGGGCAAAGGGTCTACGGCTTACTTTATCGCACGTTTACTTCAACGCGTCGTGCCTAGGGTAGGGCTTTGCACGAGCCCCCACCTGTTAGATGGATTGGAACGGATCCGGATTGATGGCGCGATGATTTCCGAGGCGGGGTTTGTTGAGGTGTTTCATCAGATACGTAAACCGCTTCAGGATATTCTCGCCAAACTTCCCAGCGGGCAATACGTCGGCCCCGTGGGGATATTTGCCGCCATGGCAGCCGAGTACTATCGTTCCCAAGACTGCACCTACGGAGTTTTTGAAACGGGAAGGGGGGCTCTTTTTGATGACGTAACGCGCATTCACCATCGTTATGCGGTCATCACGAGCCTATTGCTGGAACATGTGGACGAGCTTGGCCCTTCTCTTCAGGACATTGCCTGGCATAAGGCGGGCGTTATTACGCCCGAAACGCAACTGGTGGTGTTAGGCGAAGACCGCCCCGAATTAATGGGGGCCGTTCGTGAACGCATTCGGACCCTAGGAACATCTCCCCAAGTGATGATCGCATCGCAGTATGGTTGGGCCCACGAGGCAGAGCTTGGGAGCGATGGAGTCCGATTCGGGTTGCAATGGGCATCGGGCCGCCAACTGAACGGCCTTTCGATTGCCAATTTAGGACGGATTAAGGACAATTTCGCTCTCGCGGTGTGCGTGGTGGAGCAGTTGATTGGCCCGCTGCCCGATAGGGTGATCATTGAGGCTCTGACGGAAAGCCGTTGGCCTGGACGCGGTGAGATTATCTCTCAGGCTCCCTTTATTCTTCTCGATGCCGGGGTGCGGCCCGAGTCGGTATCCGAGATGTTAACCCACCTTCCGCGATTTGATCAGGCGGTACTCTCTATTCCCGATGGCAAGGATCGCACGGGAATGATGCGCCTAGTGTCTTTGCACACACAGGCGTTGGTGATGGCAGGCTGTACCAACTCGCGGCTCTTCTACCAACTGGATTCCGCGGAGTTGCCTTCAAACGGGTCTATTATCGAAGATGTCAATGAGGCGCTTGATATGGTCATGGGTTCAGCCGGGACCTATAGCCGGATCTTTTTGTGCGGAACCATTTCTTTTGTAGCGGACGTGTATCGTTGGCTCGGACGTCAGGTGATACCTTAGCTATTGAAGTGTGGGATCATTATGTTGCCCTGTCGAAAGAGGTATCCCTTGTGTAATTTTGCAGTGGATAAGGAGTTCCTGTTTGGCTCCGACGTCGGGGAAAAATACGTCAAGGTGAGGAGAAAAACTCGTGATAGTTCAAGAATTATTTGATTTGTCGGAACAGGTTGCCATTGTAACCGGGGGAGGTCGGGGCTTGGGGGAAGCCATCGCCAGGGGACTAGCGGAAGCTGGCGCCAAAGTGGTAATGGCGTCGCGAAACTTCAACCTGGTCCAGAGTACGGCCCAAGCCATGAAAGACGATGGCCTTGAGGTCTTGGCGGCCTCTTTGGATGTGACCCGTGAGAAAGAGGCAGACGCCCTCATCGAGCGTACCCTGGAGGCGTTCGGCCGCTTGGACATATTAGTGAACAACAGTGGCACGAGTTGGGGAGCGCCCGCCGTCGATATGCCCGAAGATGCGTGGCACAAGGTGCTTGACGTGAATGTGACCGGGAGTTTTCTCATGAGTCAACGCGCGGCCCGTGTGATGATGGATCGTGGGGGCGGTCGAATCATTAACATGGCCTCGGTAGCCGGACTGCGCGGCATTGATGCCCGCATCATGGATGCCGTAGGCTATAGCGCTAGTAAGGGGGCCGTGGTCGCGATGACGCGCGACTTGGCACACAAGTGGGCTCCCTATCATATACGCGTAAATGCAATCGCACCTGGATGGTTCCCGACTAAGATGTCCCAACCGATTTTGGCAAATCAGGGGGCGCGATTAGCGGAGCTGATCCCTCTCGGCCGGTTTGGTGGCCCGGACGACATCAAAGGAGTTGCAGTTTTTTTGGCAAGCCGTGCATCTGACTACATAACCGGTGAGGTTTTAGTGGTCGATGGGGGGGTGTTGGCTTAAGGGCGGCGCGATGCCTAGGGGAATATGGTATGGACTTTAGACTGAACGAGGAGGAGCGTATGATTCGGGACACCGTGCGCGATTTTGTATCCAAAGAAGCCATTGGTCCTTGAACACAGCAATACGCGGGTGAGCTTTGGTGAATGCCTGGCAGACCGGCAAGCCATCCAGTGGATGATAGCGGATAGTGCGGTGGAAATTGAGGCTACGCGCTGAATGACGTACCGGGCTACCTGGATGGCTGACCAAGGGATGGATAATCGGCACCAAGCATCCATGGCAAAATTGTATGGGGCCAATATGGCAAATCGAGTGGTGGACCGAGTCTTGCAAATTCATGCAGGCATGGGCTACACCAAGGATTTGCCAATCGAACGGTGGTATCGAGAGATGAGGCTCTTTCGCATCTTTGACGGCACTGACGAAATTCAACCACATATCATTGCCCGCACTTGATTCGGGGTCATGTTCAACTTAATGGCGTGTAATTCGCATAAGTCTGGTAAAAAGTTCCTGGGACGCACTAAGTCATGCCCCCATAATCCCCTACAGGGGGATGGGAATTGTCGGGCCGTCTTTAATGAATTAATCCGAGTAGGCCGGAAGACACCAGGTAAATGGCCACCACATAGTTGAGCAACTGGGGTCGCCATAAAATGATCAGCCCGGCAATGAGGGCCATGGCGGCTGGGATCCGTAAAAAGTCCGTCGTGACTAACACGTGCTTACACCTCCTGCCATTGATTTTTCATCTGAAATACCCCGCCTTGGGAGTTTCCCCAATGAACCTGTCAGATCATATTTCAGGTTCCGGGATATGATTCGAAGGTGGTATGTGCCTATTTAGCAAAGGGACCGTGGATAATGGGCAGAGGGGTTTCATGAGCGCGTTGTCGCAGCGGGACTCGCGGTATCACGCGTTTACCTCAATGCCCGGCTAAATTACCACTAATTGGCTTGTCGACAAATTTTCGCAAGAGAACTGATTGTGAGTCAAGATTGATGTTGCACCCGACAGTGTCAATCGCCGCTACCTCGCCGCGGGAATTGGTATGGATAGTGCATAGAATCTTGATCATTAGGGACTACATGAACTTAAGTTAGAAAGGGGTTCCAATTACCAAATGAACTAAGAGGTAGTGTCGTGAAACGCTCAAGGGAAATGGCGTTGGGGCTCCTGGCGTTGTCTTACTGGTTGGCGGGCTGTGGTGTTCAAGCGTCTCAATACATTCATGTTCAGGGCACAATCGTGCATCTAAGAATTGTATCCGGCTTTAGCAACAAGTTAAATATGCCAACCATTGATGGAGTACAGGCCACTGACCACCTGACCATATCTGTGCCTAAGAGTTCCAACGTCCAAATGACGGTCCTGAATAAGGGCCCGTTTCCTGAAGGGTTTGGTATCTACAACGCTTCATGGGACTTAGCGGTTGCCCATGCGGGTGATCCTTGGTTCACGGACGCTGGGTTGAATGCGGTAGCCGGACTAACTTATGGACAATCCAAGACCTACACGTTTACCGCATCGCATACGGGAACATATACTTTGGCAGACTTATTCAACAATCCCGGCAATGCGTTAGCGACGGAATATGCCCCAACCACCAATGTTCCACAAAGCAATATATGGGCTACGTTCAATATCGCTCACAATCAGAAAGTGGACCAAGATCCAAAGAGACCGCCCGCGCAAGTGGGTGGGATTGACACTACTGGCGCTGAGTCGTCTTTAAGTAGAGTTTAAGTCACTTACAAGGCGGTTTTGGATCGCTTCAGCCATACTGACCGGATCATCGACTTCTACCATGATCGTAACGTAATGCTGCCGTCCCACATTAAAATCCTTGAGATCAATGGTGATGACCCCATTGGGATTCTCATACGACAGGAAATGCCACCCACCGTTCTCATCAATATAGTGGCCCTCTTGGGAGTTTGGACCGACCGCTGTGCCCGCTAGTCGGAGTAAGTTGGGATGCGGTGCTAAGTTAGCATGAACGGCATGAATGTGGGCATAGGGAATCGAGAACCGTCCTTGCATGGCTTCAAGGCGGGTGAGCCCCGTTAGCACGATTTCTAGCGTATCTTGATGAAGTTCGACGCGCCGCATGTGACCTCCACCACACTCTCTTGCCACTAATGGTACGCCGTTACGACCATTTTGTGAAACGTTTGTCATAGAAAACTAAACTTGGCTTTCGAGCGTCACCTCAATCGGGACCTGGCACTTGTTATAGACTACGATCCGCATACCGTCCCGGGTAGGCAGCGGCACGGCAATCACCTTAGCGTGGGCGGGGACACAGGACGTGGTTTCCAGCTGTTTTCGACCAAAAACGGCGGACCTGATGCAAAGGTATGGGCCAACACCTTAAGAGCGGCGGGGCTCATGGGTTGACCTCATCCGGGTGGCTGGTACTGTACCCATGCGTCCCGACTGGTAGTCTTCAAAGGCCTTGACAATATCAGCGTGTGTGTTCATCACAAAGGGTCCGTAGGATGCGATGGGCTCGTTGATGGGCACGCCGCCCATTATGAGAAGTTCTAGCCGGTGATGGGGGCCTTCCGGTGTTGGGCCGGTTGCGACGGTGAGTGCACCGCCGGACCCGAATTCGATGCCTTGGCCCTCGCGAACCATCACCCCCGCACCGCCGACCGTTCCGGTACCTTCCAACACATAGCTTAGCGCATTGAAGTGGCTAGGCCAGGCCAATCGCACTTTAGCGGATGCTTCTAATGTGGCATGGATGACGGTGATCGGGGTCCAAGTGACACCCGGTCCTCTGAAGCCGCCCAACTCGCCAGCAATGATACGAACCAGGGCATCGCCAGCTTGGGAGGCGACCAGGGTAACGAGGGAGGACTCTAGGCTCTGATAGCGTGGGGGTGTCCACTTGAGTTTTTGCGGTAGATTCACCCATAGTTGGATGCCATGGAATAATCCGCCGGTATCAACCAGTTCGTCGGGAGGCATCTCGTCGTGCAAAATGCCGGAGCCAGCTGTCATCCACTGCGTGTCACCGTTGGAGATGTAACCCCCACCACCCTGGGAATCATGATGTTCAAAGGCCCCGTCAATGATATAGGTAACGGTCTCAAAGCCTCGATGGGGGTGCCAGGGTGCTCCCTTCGCCTCTCCCGGAGCATATTCGACTGCACCCATATGGTCAAGCAATAAAAATGGATCAGCTTGGCGGAACCCTATCTCGCGACTTGGCCAGGGGCGCCTTATCGGGAATCCAGCGCCTTCGAGCAGGGACGGGGCTGTCACAATATGTTCTACCGCGCGGTCTAAAAGGTGGTCGGGCGCGTCCGCGAGGCGCGGAAGATCGGTCCAACGTTCGGGTGTCACTGCAGGCATGCTACAACCCCCCAAAGACTTACTTAAAAGAAGTATGATAGGTATCGCGTCCATTGTCAAATACAATCCAGCGAGGCGCTTTCAATAATTCGGGTGGTAAATGTCTCTCGGGGTTGGCGCCAACGCTTCTGATCCAGGACGGCTTGGATGATATGGAAGGACGTCGCCCTTCCTCTCGCCGACGTCCTCGGGTGCGCTCGAATCGAGGGGGCACCGGCATCGCTAAACCTCCTGGAGGCTGCTAATACGGTTTTAACACCGCTGCATTTATGCGAAGACCCAATTACCAACACTCACCGGATACGGTCCAGATGTGGAAACTGGCTGTCGCCGATGCTTGGGATCGTCCCTATGGATAGAGCCGGGTGAACGCGGTGCGGCCTTAAAGGCAGATCATTAGTTGGGGTGAGTCAACGGTGGAGTTAAAGGGGACCGCCATCCGGAACAACGGCGAACCGGAGGTTTGGCCGTGCCACTCCTCTTGCTGGATTTGATTGGCGTCGACGAAAAGACGGTGCACGTCAGGCTAGCTCAATCCCAAGCGCTTTCAACAATCTTGCGGTAGCGGCTTTAATATCGCCCTAGGGTCTACTAAGCCAGTTGATGCGAAACGACGATAATCTCTAGAGGAAGCGAGGTATTCACGGGACATTCGCACCATTAGGAAGCGAATGTTTGCTTGACTTTGGTCAATTGGATAGAATGTTGGGGTCGGGGCGTGAGGGGGTTTGAACACTGGTGAGCGTGGCCATAAGTCAGCGGACGGCACGGCAATTTTTGTTAGAGTCTTTAGATCTGGTACATCATCATTGGATGATCCCCAAGAAACGGGGAGCTTTGGCATGCGTCCGCGCGCTAGAGGCGATTCAAATTGATCCGGTAGCCCGCGTTGGCCGTAATCAGGATCTGGTGCTATGGGCTCGGGACGAGCGGTATCGTCTTGGCGACCTCGATCAGTTGCTTGAGCGGGGAGAGGTATTTGAATATCGGGCCAACGAAGCCTCGGTATTGCCGATGGAGCACTATCCTTTGTTCAAGGGGGTGCGTCGGCGCTGGCAGGAGCGGCTTAAACCCGAGCTCGATCGGTATCCCGACACCGCCAAGCGGGTTATCCGCAGCATTCAGGATAGGGGGCCACTTTCGGCGCGAGCCTTTGACAGTCAAAAAAAAGTGATGGGTTATTGGGACACGGCTTTGGCTGGCACGAAGGAAACATCCCATGTGCTTAACCTGCTGGTTGATTCGGGCCAATTAATGGTCGTCAAGCGTGATGGTGCCTTAAGGTATTTTGACACCGCAGATCATGCGGTGCCGGTTCACATCTGGGACCAAGCGTCGCAGATCGATGAAGAGGAAGCGGATGACAACTTGTTCGATAAATATGTCCGCGCCTACGGTCTGATTCGTGGTCCGCATCGGCGGTTGGGATGGTCTGACCAGTCCCTGGCCATACCCCGGGCGCGCCTGAAAAGCCGATTAGACCAGGGGCGAATGATATCCGTTGCTATCGATGGCGTGGCTACGCCATACTATATGCTGGCGGAAGCCCAGGAGCGCCTGGCCGCCTGGGAGTCTCGGCGCGGTTTTGCCAGACCCGTTCGGTTTTTGCCTCCGTTGGATAACCTCTTATGGGATCGCGACCGTCTCATGGACCTGTTCCAGTTCCATTATCGATGGGAAGTCTATGTGCCTGCCCACCAGCGCACCTTTGGCATTTATGCGATGCCAGTACTGGCCGGTGACCGTCTGGTTGGCCGGGTGGATCCGGAGCTAAGACGTCTGGACGCCACCCTGGTGATTCATAAAGCCCAGTGGGAAACGAGTGCGGCGATCTCGGCGAGGCTCTTTCAGGCTGTCGAGGAAGCTCTCGAAAAGTGGGCTAAAAAACTGGGGGCACAGCGTGTGGTCTATGAACAACCATGGTCTAGGAACGAGAATGGCAATCAAAAAACATCCGGAAAGAGCCGTGCCCCTTCCCGGATGCCGTACGATTTTTGAAACTCATTAGAATTAGTAGCCTATTAAGCATATCGGTTGGTGCAAAAGATGGTGTCTCATTCTTGTCTCAATTTGCGTCATGGAAATGAAGAGCTTGGGTAAGGTGGGCGATCACTTGGTCTTGATGTCGGTATAAGGTAGCACGGCTGACATGGAGGACTTGCGCGATCTGCCAGGAATGCCCGGAGGGATGCACGTAGGACATTTCAAACACGGTCCGGTCATACGCTGTTAATGGCGGCTTGGCATCCTGAAATAACGCGAGTATCCGCATTTTAACCTCTTCGGTTTCCAGACATAGGGCAATGGCGAGATGAGCTCCTTCTAGTCCGGAAGGGTCCCGCCAATGGGCGAGAAAGTAGCGCACGTCTTCAGCCGTAAACGGCAAAAGCGGCGTTGAGCCGGCATGGGCTAATATTTGACGGATCCATCGGCCAAAGTGGCAGCCTCTCAAGTCCAGTATAAAGAGCTCTTCATCCAGGGTTGGGTCGTTGCCGACGGGAAAGGGGATCTCGTGATATCCCATCAAAACCAACAGCTGCTTAATATTGGGGTTGGCGAGGAGCAGCAACCCCAAGATGCCCGCTTGGAAGGAAAATTGATCGCGGGCGACCACCCCCAAAATCTGTTCTGGGGTGTAGTCCCCCTGTGTTTGATCGATACCGATCAGCACGTTTAAACTCGCTGTGGCTGCATCGACGGGACACGGATGAATCTGAAGCCCGGCTTCCATAAGCCGGGTGACAAATGCGGGGTGGAATTTCCGTAAAAGATTCAAGGTGGCATCGTAGAGCCGCAATGCCACAAAAACGGCTAGGGGCTGTCCCTGGGGGTCTCGGGTGACCCGGATAGATTCCGGATATTGCCGGACCACCACATCAAATAAGGCTAGAGACTGGGCTACCGTAACGGGAAAACTTTGCCGTCCCCAGGTCGCAATAAATTGACAGGCGTCGTCATAATCCTCCGAGCGGTACTCGGTGACTTGCAAATCGGCCGTGTTGTACGATAGGTCCGCAAAGGTGTTGACACCCTCAAAGACATCTCGGCAAAGCCACAAAAGATGCTGAGCTAGTCCTCCTTGACGGGAAGGATCGGCTTGATCCCACTCACGCATCAGCGCAGTGAGGGCGTGTTGGCGAATGGACTCAAACGTGGTGGGATCGCGTCGACGCAAGTCCTCAAACAGGTGTTTTTGGGCGATGTCGTGTAGTGTGATTCCCCCCGTTGTTGGCTTCACAAAGGACAGGGCTCTTAACGCCCGGTATATGGCGGGGGATATTTTTTGTTGAGTGACGCGACTCAATAGGTCCAGGTTCGCTTCCATGAGGACGCTCAGGGCATCAACTAAAAGGTGCAGGTCTGGGTCGGTGACTTCCCGAAACAGATCCGCTGACAGGGTGTCGTGCACATTATCAGCCATTTCTTGAGGTCCTCGTCCCCAGCGTCGTCGGCCTTCTACCATGACGGCCAATGACAGAGGGTGTCCCAGCGCGAGGCGATGCGCGGAGATGGCCTCTTCAGGCGGCCACTCTTGGCGCTGTAAGAACTCGAGAGACTCCTTCAGTGTGAAGGGGGATAGATTCCAAACGTTTACACGCTGGCGCCACCCTGGATCGACCATCCATCGACCCATTAAGTTGGTGCGGGAGGCCAGCAACACCAGCACCCCTAACTCCGGCAATTCGGGCAAAAATATTTCTCGAAACCACGCTTCTAGGACTTGGACGCTTTCGTAATTATCAATGCCTAAGACCAGGCGTTGAGGTTTGACCGCAATCGTCCGGCGCCAACGCGCGAAAGCCGGCGGCAAAGATTCGACAAAGCCTCGGGGGGTTCGAACACAAGTCCGACCATCCACCCAAGCCGTCATAACGCCGACATTTTGGGCGACTTGCAGTAGATGAAGGAGAAGCGCGGATTTGCCCACACCCCCGATACCAGTAATAGCGGCCACGGACGTAACAGAATCGGGGTGGTCGAGCCATTGATTCACGAAGCGGCGTTCGACGGCTCGACCTACAAACAGGTGGTGCCGCTCGTCGCTAATCCGAGACGATAGCGGATTCACGGTGGGTACACCCTCCCCCTTTTCTGTTGGTTAGCCATGCCAGTAGCCGATGACCGGGGTCACCGGATGGTCTTATGTGGCTCGCAACTCTTTAAGCGGACTGAATGCCCATGTCGCCAAGGGTCCATCACCGAGCCGTCCGTCGCGCATTGCCGACATAATTTCCCATTATTCGGCAATTGCGGGGTGAAATCCTGCCGAAAAGAAAAATCATTCGGACCAATTTTTCACGGTGAGGGTTTTGACGTGTTCAGGAAGTCGGATGCCTAATACTCGGGCAAAAAAGAATAATTCCGCTTCGTGGCAGCGTGCAATCGTCTCGGGGTCAGAAAAATGCTGTCCCTCGTCGGCAAACATTAAATGTCCCACGCCAAGGCCCAACTCGGTCAGCCGGTCCACCAGCACCTGAGTTTGAGAGGGGTTTACCATCCGGTCATCTAGGCCATGGAAGAAGAGGATTGGAGTATTAATGCGGTCGGCGTAATTGAGCGGCGACCGATCATGGTAGCGATCCGGATATTGGGTGAAGGAACCGACCAGGGTTTCGAGATACCGGGCTTGCATTTGGGGCAGCGTGGCCAGAATAGACTTAAGATCGCTAATGCCGCCGTAGACAGAACCTGAGCGGAACACCTTGCGAAAGGCTAACGCCGCTAATGCGGTGTATCCGCCACGAACCATGAGGCGCTTTAAGTCCGCTTTACCATATCGAGCCAGAAAAGTTCCGGCACTACTGAGGTCGTTCACGTCCACAACACCCCACTGTCCGGCCAGCCGCTGGCGATAGGCACGGCCATATCCGAGACTCCCGCCGTAGTTCACTTCCATGACGGCAAAGCCGCGCGTGGTCCAGTACTGAGTGTTGAGACTGAATTCGGGTTTACACTGATCAGTGGGCCGATTGTGGGCAACCATGATGGTGGGAGGCTTCTCGCCTTCCGGGGCGGTGTAATCACGATTCTTGGGCGCGTAATAGAATCCATGGGAGAGGGTTCCCTCCTCATTGGGAAACTCGACGGGTTCGGGCAGGGCGATATTCTCATCGTCTACCATAGATTGGTGTTCCCGGGTATAGATTGCATATTTATGTTGGTCGAGGTGGTAAACCGCGACCGCTTTGGGTAAACGATCCGATCCTGCCAGCATGGCGACTTGATTGCCTTGAACTTTGATTTGAGAGATAGTCGTGAAGGGATGCCGAATGTGGACCATCTCCCGCGAGATAAGGTTGATGGTCACAAGCCGCGCGTATCCATTGAGGCTGTATGTGGCAATGATATCGCCCGAGTCCAGAAAACCGTACGACGATAATCCAAAAGCCCAGGAGGCCTCTCCAAAGTCGGCATGCAATGCGGTCACGGGGTGTACCTGGCCATCGTGCCATCGGTACAGGTTGCCCCAGCCGCTTTGGTCGGAGATGAAACACAATTGGCCGTCGGCTGACCATTGAGGCTGGCTGACGCTTTCTTTTAGACCGCCCGCGACCTCGATGGGGGTGCTGAGCGTACTGTCCGGCTGGAACTCGGCGATAAAGAGATGTGAACTGTCCCAGGGCATGGCGGGCAAGTCCCAAGCCATAAAGGCGAGATAACGGCCGTCGGGGCTGAGGCGTGGTGCCATGTAAAAGTCGTGGCCGGACAGGAGAACCTCCTCCGCGGCGTTAACCCGGCTGTCGGGGATGGCGGAAATGACTTGATGCCTGGTGCCATGGCCCGAGGTTTCGCGTACGGCTAGAAGCCGCTGGCGAAATGTGTCCACCACTAAGTCGGCATAGCGCTGATTCTGGTCTAAGGGCGTGAGGGGTTCGGGTGGATTAGGTCCGGTCTGGCGATATACGCGCTGGTCGGCATCATTGCAAAAGTAGACCGTCTGATTATGAAGGGCGAAGGCTCCGCCGCCGCATTCATGGATGCGCGAGCGAATGTCGATGTGACCAGGCAGGCGTTCTGTTACGTGCCCGGCGAGGTCGGTCTCAATCAGGGCGTGACGTCCCTGTTGGTGGGGCCGACTCTCCACCCAGAATAAGTGAGGACCATCCCATGCCACGTCTTTCAACGCGACGGCAGATTCCGTGATAAAATGAGCCGAGATCGGCGATCGCCAGGTTCCAAAAGGTGCCACAGTCGGCACGTTGCCCATGAACTCATCCCCTTCGAGTCTTCATCGTCTTTATTCGAGACCAATAGCCCATTTCCTTCTGAATGTGCGTGGCATTGGCCATTGCGCAGGAATTCCAATCCACGTTGTCGAATCATGGCTACGACCACGACGAAGGGGGTGCAAGGGGTGCATCATATCCTCTTAATCCCAGGTCCGGTTTTGCCTTTTATGGGTGCCGCTCTGGTCATGGCTACTTTTACTCTGGTATATAACCCCTCGCATGTTTCGATGCGAGGGAGTCTGACGCGCTGCCTGATCGCCACGGTATTCTGGTCAGCCGCATGTGTTCTATGGCTATCGCAAACCATCGAATCGCAAGCCGCCATGTGGTACCGGTGGGAGGTTCTCCTGGGATTGGTGGTGGAGTTGACGATGATTGAGGTCATGGCGCAATCGCTGCGCTGGAGGCTTCCCCGTGGCTGGCCTTGGTACTATGGCCTTGCGTTGGTGATTCTCCTGGGGGCGTCCCTTTCGTGGCATCCGGATTTAGTTCCGTCTTCACAAGGAGCTTGGGTAGCCCTGGATAATCGCCTGCCTGGCATGGTCGTATTGAGTTTAGGAGCCGTGGCCGCCCTGGTTGTGGGATTCGGGCAACCCGCGATGAGGACGCTCAAGCGCGGGGTGGCTTTAAGCATTGCTATCATCTTGGGGACAGGATTTTTCTTGACCGATCTGATCTTTTGGACCCTGCCCGCTTATGCCCTGGGTTGGGTGGCGCCGCTTTTGCTGCTGCTCTTTGTGGGTATCAGGCCGCGCCAAAAAGCCCCATTGGGGCGGGTTCACCCAGTCTATTCGAATGTTCGTGAGGTTTTACAACTAAGTGGCGAAGACGTCTTGACATCGAGAACGAAAGGCGTCCTGGCGGTGGGATGGGCGCACCTCAATGACATACCGCGTACCTATAGACCACTCGTGCTTGATGCGTTGCGACAAGAATTGGCCGCTTTGTGCCGCAGGGCTGACCGCGTGGTGGGGTTAGACACCGGCGAATCTCTTATCATATTGCCCGAGATTTTGTTTCAGGATGAGCGCCGGGTTCTCCAACGCGTTGTCGCTACGATTGACGATGCCGTGGTTTTAGTGGAAGATAAGAAGATCCCCCTGGCCGGACTCGTCGAGGTGGGCTGGGCATGGGCCGAGCCTGGAGTCTCATTGGCCGATGTCATTCAAGAAGCCCGCCAATCCCTCCAGCACGAGTGCGCACAAGTTGGGTCTTTGTCTCAGCCGCTCCCCTAACGAAAGCAAGTCATTGGCCCGTGAATCGGCCAAACCGCGGCCTTGTTTGTGCGCAGATCGTCCGATGTACTTTTGTACCGAGAACCCGACAATGCGCTCCTACGGGGTGTTTGGCTCTAACGCTCCGGCCTATATCGTTTGACATCACCTACCCCGCCCTGAGTCCTGAAGGACCGAGCTTGCGCCGGCAGTGCCAACGCGAACGGCCTATCTAGGGTAGCAGAACACCTGCCGAGGAGTCCATTTCCCCGTTGAAGAAAAATACGGCTTGAGTTCCTAGGCGACGGTACCCGAGCTCATGATACCATCCTGAACTCAATAATGACTTCCGAAAATCTGCTCATCCATAAGACCGATCCGTTGAGCTGGGGGGTGTGCAATATTGGATCCAAAAACCGAAATAAAGATTAGCTTCAAGAATGGGTTACGTGGAATGACGCGACAATGGCAATAGAAAACACTGGAATTCAATATATAGGGCAGCGATACCTACGACTTGTCGTTGACACACTAATGATATTAGTTTATTGTTTATTATCATTAGTTTGCATTCCGAACTGTCGCACAGAGGTCCACGGGATTTTGGATTCGAAGAGCTTACGACAGACACCACTCCGACGGAGGCGCGGAATGTTTCCGCTTATCGGATTGTTTGTTATTACGTTGGGTGGTGGCGCGTTGTATGTGGGGATCCTCACTGGGGCATTCCATGCTCCCCCGGCGATCGCGGCTTCGACGTCTCTGGCGGCCATGATCCCGACCACTTCACTGGGGGCCTTCAGTCATTGGAGAGCAGGGAACGCGAATATCCGGCTCAGCTTGTATCTGTTGAGTGGTGGTGTCCTGGGTGCTGTCGTTGGCTCGATCTGTTCCGGTGTGTTACCCCAAAGCCTGTATGACAAAATCGCTGGCCTGGCTATCATCGGGATTAGCGTTCAAATGTTGGTGCAGCTTCTTTGGCGGAGTCATCGGCGATCCCACGTCACACCTGGCGCATCCACCTCGCCCCGCACCTTATGGCGCTTCGTCCAGGCGGGGGCGTACGGCGTTTTTGGCGGGATCTTGTCCGGGCTCGTTGGCATTGGTAGCAACGCTGCCATCGTGGGTGGATTGTACGTCTTGGGCTTCGAGGCGAGCGAGATTGGGGCACCTCGATGCTTGTTTTGTTAGGAGCGGCCCTTACCGGTTTTTGGATGCATCTCCATCTCGGAACAATTGACTGACCTCTGTTGGGCCTGTTTCTTCCTGGAACTTAGCTCGGGGCATTCCTCGGGCCCGTCGTGCGGGAAAAAGTCTTGAGACCAGTATTCGGGGTGTTGATGATCGGCACAGGGCTGGCCCTGGCTTTTCAATAGGGGAACAAAGGAGCACGAGGCATGACCATCACAGAGGGCGTCACTATGTTGCAGAGCAGTGCAGGAAGTCATGTATTCTTGGTCCAAGCAGACAAAAACGTGTTAATCGATACCGGGAATCCGGGACAATTCGACGCCATTTGGGCCGAGTTGCGGTCTTTGGGGGTCGATTCGATGGCCCACATCTTGCTGACCCACCACGATGTGGATCACATCGGAAATGCGCGCCGGCTACAAGAGCAGACGGGTGCGTCCGTGTGGACCTCGCGTGAGGAGATCCCTTACATTATCGGGGAGAAACCCCGGCCCGGTATCAAACGGATCATTCAAGCCATTGTCCGAGCGGAACCACCGCGCATCACCGGCAGTTATTCGGAGAACCAACCGTTTGGGGATATCCAGGTCATTCCGGCTCCAGGCCATACTCCGGGACACGTTATCTTTCTTTATCACCGTGTCTTGTTCATCGGGGACCTCTTGGCCGTCAAGCGCGGGACATTGCGCCTCTTTCCCTCTTACTTGACGTGGAATTCCCAGGCCGTTCTCCAGTCGCTGGCGTTGCTGAAAACCCTGCCATTTGATTGGTTATGCCCGGCCCACGGTCAGCCTCTACCGCACAATGATGCCGTGGAACGATTTCTGCGCCAATATTAATCGGACCCACCGCGCTCGAGAGGAGAAAGGTATGACATCGTCCCATCGACTGGACCGAACCGTCATTTTGAATACTGCTGCACTGCTGGCCGAAGAGGTTACGCTCGATCGCCTGACGTTAAATCAACTGGCCGAACACCTGGGGGTGAAAACCCCATCACTGTACCATCATGTCCAGGGGCTGCGCGACCTGTATGCGGGGCTGGCCTCGCTGGGGATGCAGCGACTAGGCACGCAGATCGCTCGTGCGGCCATTGGTAAGGCCCATGGGGACGCGATCCGCGCTATTGCTCGGGAATACCGAACGTTTGCCCGAACCTATCCGGAGCTGTACAAAGCCATCTTAAAGTCCCCAGAAATGCAGTGCAGCGCGATCACTGAAGCAGAAAACGGGATTGTTCAGATCTTGTTTAAGGTGTTGGAACCCTACCACTACAGTGAGGAAGAGGCGTTTCATCGGATTCGCGGGCTAAGAAGCCTCCTGCATGGTTTTGTGTCTCTTGAGGCGGCGGGGTTTTTCCGAGCGCCGTGGGACGTCGAAAAGAGTTATGAACGGCTCATCGCCGGTGTTCTAGACAGCATGAACCCGAGTCCATAAGTGACGGCAGCGCCGTTGGTACCACTCTATCATATCAGTCCGCTACGGCTGTCTCGGGTAAAAGGCCGTCACCGCGAGGCCGGGGACACGATACCCACGGCATCCCCCGACGACAACTAAGCGGGTTTGACAATCCCCACAGGGGACACATCCCATCGCGCCATTTGGTGCATCTCTCTTCTCGGTAACGAACTCCGGTCCGTCCTAACTGGGAAGTATCTCTCAGCATCACCCTGCCGCTTAATGCACTCTGGCCCTCAATGGTACCGGATGCACCGTTCTGATGGACTAATCCATTTCTGATCCTACCTGACCAAATCTGCCGCCACCTGCCTGCTTCATCGCGTCACCGCTTCTGAGGGCTTGCGCCGGTCGTTCACGGGAGAGCACTCCACAGGCTGTCACCGAGCATGTCGGCTTACGCCGGAACGGTTTGGAAGCCTCCAATCGAACTCACGGCCCCTGTGCGTAAATTGATCGCCGCATTCACGTCCCGGTCATGGTGCGTGTGGCAAACGGGTCAGGTCCATTCTCGGACACTGAGTAGCATTTTCGGCACTTTATATCCACAACGGGAACAGATTTTGGTGCTCGGATACCAGCGGTTCACGATGACAACCGTTTTCCCGCGTTGGCTGCTTTGTATGCGGGTTGACGACGAAATTCCCTAAAGCCCATATCGGCCATTCTGCGGGCCAGTTTGTGATTTTTGACCATGCCCGCGACGTTCAAATCCTCGATGGCAATGACATCGAAGCGCTGCACGAGATCGGTGGTCAGTTGGTGTAAGGCATCCGCCCGGATATTCGCAATCCGATCATGGAGTCGAGCAATACGCCGCTGCGTTTTTCGCATATTCTGAGACCAGGGAATGTGCATCCCTTTCGGGACGGGCGCGGACTTTGGCGGCTTCCATCTGACCACTGAATTGCTTTGATAACCGACGCAGGTTCTTCAACGCAACGGTATAAGCTTTCGGCCCCGCAATTGTCTCGCCGGTGGAGAGTGTGGCCAATGCCGAACCCCCTACGTCTACGCCGACCCCCGCTGGGTTTTCGCGGCGGACGACAGGCGGATGCCTTTGACCCCTTTGCCGATAAATCGCAACGGTTCGTGCAGGTGTACCCAGCCTGATTTGGAAATATGCACCCGCGATCCTTTGATGACGAACTGATCATTCGTGAGCGTAAAGCTATCGTGGCGGCCCTTCTTCTTGAACGTGGGGTACTCCGCGATGCTCGCGAAGAAATTCTGGCTATGTGCAATCTGAGGTTGGAATTTCCCGTTTGTTAGTCCAAACTGCCCTCGTCGGCAATTTCGGCCAAGGTTGGACAGGACGACCGATGCTGCCGGGATGTGCTTGCCTCGCCGGTTGAAAACTCCAGCGCATGACCCTGCTCACGGCGCTTGCCCCTACGGATTAAGGGTAGAGGTTCATGCGATATCGCCCCCGAATCGAGATGATTCGGAGTAATCCTGTCGACCAACCAGGTTTCGCTAGACACCGGACTCTACATTGCCTGCATGATTACGTCTCATGCCCCCCGCGATCCCTGGGACGTCGAATTATTAACCGGGAAGGAAGCCGGGCTGTTGTTCCCTTCGGTGGCACGATGCCCCAAGGTCTTCGGACTGGACCATAGCCTCATCTTGCGGCGTCTCGGA
>JAJZXX010000021.1 GCA_021806205.1 Bacillota bacterium
AAGACCACCGGCATGGCCATTATCCTCGACGGCCAAAACGGTCGCCAAGCCATCTTCTTCGGCCAAGTGGTTCACAAACCCGGCATTAAGCATCGCCTTAAAGCCCGCGCCGGTGTCCGCCGAGGGCATCGCCAACGCCACACCCGGTACCGCCCGGCGCGCTTCAACCACCGGCGCCGGCCCAAAGGCTGGCTGCCGCCCTCCCTGGCGGCTCGCGTGGATCAAACAATTCATGCCGTCAATAAGATCTCCTGTCGAAGCCGGCTCGGGCGCTCGCACCAAGATGCAGCGGGTCGCGCACGGCTTTGCCAAAGAACACTACTACGATGCTCTCGGCGTGGGAGCAAGCACTCCAGAAACATTTACCAGCCATCCGGCCTATGTGCAAGTTTGGTCCGCCAAGGGGCGTGGAAATCGCCAGCGACGCCGCACCGGCGAATACGGTTTCCCCATCCGCTATCTGTCAGGAAAGAAAATGCACTTCCGGTTTCAAACCGGCGATCTTGTCGAAGCGGTGATACCCCGCGGGGAAATACCTGGGTACTTGGACCGGTCGTGCCACGGTGAAGGCGCGCGGGCAAATCGCAATCACAACGGGAACCGGCATCAATCGGAAGACGCGCCACCAACACTGTCGCGTCCTCCAGCGAGGGGACGGCTGGCAGTATAGCCAACGGCATCTGAGTGCCTAATCGGTTTTGGACATGACCGGTTTAGGGGTATTCGTGGCCACACGCAGGAAAGGGGGAAGCGGCGTTCCTCTCCGCCCTGAACGGCGGAGTCCCCGCGCCGCGAAATTACGCTGGACAAGCGGTTCGATGATCGCTTTGCAGAAATAGACAAGCGCTTTGTACAGATAGACCAACGCTTTGATCAAGTGGACAAGCGCTTTGATCAAGTCGACAAGTGCATCGATGGCATCGAAGCTCGTCTTGCCTTTCGCAACAGCATTTGGTTAACGATTATTCTTTCGGTCTTCATGCTAATCCCGGGAATATTGTTTGCCCATCGACTTTAGAAAAATGCAAAATTCGTCTTCCCGTCAGACCAACTTGGCGGAATGCACAAGGACAATCGCAGCGCAATGAAGCTTCTTCTTCGCCACTGGGTTCCTTCTGCGCAAATATTCGTATTCGCTCATGATTATAGTCGGGCAGTTCGAAGACCGCTCGGCTTGTCGGGGACTCGCCAAGTTTGGAGAGTCCCCGAGGATCGCTTACAATCCAGCCGGCAGTCGGCACGCTGCCGACCTCGATCCGCTGTCTGAGGCTCACAAAGCCGCAGAGATCTTTCGGAAGCTAAGACCGGACCGAAGCTAAGCTGGGGGAAGATCGGATGGGCCCCACGACCTCGGCGCGGGGATCGCTAAGTCAGGAAACGATGGGGGAGACCAGCAACCCCCGCCTGGGCCTGGTGGAGGCTAGGCGGGGGAAGAATTCATCAGCCCGAGATTGTTCATTACTCTTGGACGACGCTTGATCGCCCCAGGTAGAGGTTGGCTGGGGCAGGAGGGGTTCTTGCAACGCCCCCATCTAGCCGGAGTTGGTCTCGGATGTCGGCCCCCGCTATCAAGGGGATACACATTATTTGAGCCGGTGGTCATCCCAAATCATCTTGCACCTTCACGGCAAATCGGAATTTCGCGTCGCCTTCGTACCACGCTGGAAAATTGGTTCCCCACACGTTGTTGAGCAAGTTAAAATGAAATCCGCCGCTGGGGTCGGGAAGCCTGCGCAGAAATTTCAGGAGATGCCGGTCACCCACGGATACCACCGGGGCGTCCAACGTTTGCACCTGCACACGCCCGTCGGCTGCTTGGTAGACAACACCTCGGTCTACCCCGTGCATGGCTCGATTGCCTTGTTGGACCACCTTATGCAGAGAGATTGGTTCTCCCAGTTTGTCGAGCGTCCAACGGCTGGAGTTGTCGACCTGAAATCCTAGCGAGAACCACGCCGCTTCGGGTGTGCGGACGGCATCCTTCTCAAACCACTGCACGGTGATGAGCAATTTCGGGATGTCATGCAAAAAGGCAAACTCGATCTCAATCGAGCGGGGACACCCGAAGTCCTCTGAGGCCTCGCTGGCCATTTCGCCGACCACCACGACGCGGTCGGCGTGTTGGTCTTGGCGCATCCATGCGCTTACCCGCTGAGGCACAAACAGGTTCGCCGGTGTCGGAGACGAGAACTCGAGCCCTGGCTTGCCGAAGTCCGCCTCAGCCCACACGTAGGTAAGGTTTGTATAGATCAGGTATTCCCGGAACCACCGCTGGTAGTCCGCTAATCCGAAGGTCTGGTAACTGAAAAGGCCAATCGGGCAGTTTGGCGCCACCCACTCCCGTCCACCCTCATCACGCAGTGAATGAATCGCCCCGTCGGTTCCGAATTGGACGGAAAAGCGTCCCAACCTCTCGGCCTTCTCTAGGGGGAGCGGGGTTGCCGCCGAAAGGTCTTGGTGATGCGGCTGCAAGTGTTGTAAGGCCTTGCCCACCTCGATTCGGCGGTCTTCGGGAAGCATGCTGACGGCGTCGAGCATGTACTGCCGCTGCTCTAGCCACGAAGCCTCGAGGCTGCCGTACGAACGGCCGGCAGCAGAGCTGCTGCTCGGAATGAAGATACTGAGATAGCTATATTTGCTTGGAATAGATTCGGCGTCAACGCGGTCGGCTTGCCGGGCGGCATGGAACTCCGCCTTGGAATAGTGAACATAATCCGGCAAGAAACTCTTGTGATCGAGACCCCAGGTGTGTTCTGGAACCATCAGCAGGAGGTCAGAGAATGCTTCAAGGTCGCACGCAGGGACAATTCCCTGGCGTATCCATCGACTGCGCAAGCGCATTAGTTCGCGAAATTCCGCCATCTTCTTGGGATCCGAGGCAGCCCCGTGAATCCAGGTGTCCCCGATCTCCTCGGTTACCGTCGGCAGGTTGCGGCGCACGGCCCAGACGGCACTGGCAAACGCGTCTAACGTCGAGGCGAAGATTTCCGCGTCGGGGTACTTGCGTTGCAGGCGCTCGTATAACGCCACGATCTGCTCTGCATCCGGAGGGCTCTGGTTATCCCCCGAGTGGGCGAAGACCAGGGCATCGTTCAAATCGGGGCAGGAAGCGTCCTCGCCACCGTAACCGTCTGCATAATGGACCACGATTTCTGCCCCATTCCTGGCCTGCCATACGAATAACCTGGGCACCCGCGGACGGGGGGAAGCCGCATTGACTCCAATGTGCAAATAGCGAATGCCAGACGCCGCCAACAGAGGAACCACGCCAAGCGAATGCCCAGGGACATCGGTCATTTTGGCCGCTACGGTCGTTCGCCTAAATTGTTGATCAAGTCGTTTGGCGATGGAAAGGGCATGCTCAAAGAGACTCTTGTCCAGCAACTCGGAGTGCATGGAAAAGGGCAGACCATGCCAGGCGATGTGTCCGTTGCCAATGGCGCGGGTCAAAGCGCTAACCGTCGAAGGGGAGGCGTGTTTTAGGCAATGGTCGATGAGAAAGGATCCGGTGGTCCACACAAATTGTGGACTGCCGTCGGGCTTTAGGCACGTTTCGGCCAGCCGAATCGCCTGCGGGATGAATTCGCGCTCATATCGGTCAATTACCGCGACCGCACTGTCGGTGAAGCCGACATCAAGGTGGGTCTTGAAGATCACGTGGATGCGTCGGGCCATCATGATTCTCCTTTAATGTAGTAGATGTTCGTTGACTAATTGCATCTGATTGCGAGCGAATAGACCATAATATATCACATGTCATGTGAAGTCGCTGTATGCATTTGGCAAACCGTGGTAACAAGGACCATCGCGTGCGACCCGAGGGTACCGAGAGTCATGCAGTATGAACCCACCCGCTCTGAATGGTGAGCGTGAGCCTACTGTGGCGCAGGGCCCTGGTGACGAGGTCTTGTGAAGCCCACGGAACAATGTAGCCGGGTCCCGAAAGGGTCGGTTCGTGCTGGGGCCGGAGCTAGGCTGGAAGTGCATCAAAGCCCAGATAAACTGCGTTACCTTGAACAAGCGAAAAGACCCTGACACGCTTGAGCCAAAACGGCACGTGGCCGGAACGGACGCTTCGGTGTCGTTGGTTCACCATTGCGATGGCCACCGCAGAAGATGGGACGCCTAAACACTTCAGGAAAGGATTTCGACCTGTACAGTTGACCAGCGGCGGGTAGCCTCCTTGCAGATCGCGGATCGAGAATCTGGGGACTGGACGAAAAGCGCTCTTTAGAGCTCTTACGCACTTTCTGTTATGGCCTCCCGAAAATGGGGCAACTCCGTGAAAATAGATCCGTAGCGGAGAGGGGCTGTGAGCTTTCGAAGCAGGGATGGCGTGGCTTACCACGCCTGGTTCGCAGTCAACCCAGGAGGGGGATGTCAAGGTGATGTGTGATTGGATGGGAGTCTGCCTAGAGAGCTGGTGCAAAACTCAAAAAGTCGTTTTTCGGGGATCGCAACCATGCGGGTTTCCGGATTCTACATCCGGCTCTTAGGGACTTATGCACCAGTTCTCTAGGCGGCCTCGGGGTGAGGGGTCCGAGTGGGATCTCGAGTGGGATCTAAATCATAGTAATACCAGGGCAGCGCGAAGAGTGCGTTGAGTAATTCCAGCCCGGCGCGGCCATACCCCCGTCGACGAACCATTTTGACTTTGTTGTTGGTTCCCTCCATGGGGCCATTGCTAATGGCCGGATGGCGGAGGCAGTTTTTCACCGCCTCGAGATCCTGTTGCAGTCCGGAGGCGAACACCGCAATCGGTTCCGACGCGTCGTCCTGATGGGTTTGAATGAATTGGTCCAACCCCGCCTCATCGCCGGTATCCAGAATGGTGGTGAAGGTGGAGAGGCATGCCCGGAGCCG
>JAJZXX010000022.1 GCA_021806205.1 Bacillota bacterium
CTCCCGCAACGTGTCACTAGGTGACACGTTTTACTGGAAAACACCCTCAAAACTCATGACGTTTTTGGACTGAATAACGCCTCCACGCCCTTACGTTTTGTTAGGGCGTGGAGGTTGCTCCCTACTGTATGTATGAAATGAAAAGCGATCCGTACCCAGTCCAGCCGCCGTGTAGAGGACCGCAGCGCCTCCGCAATTTATTGATGCGCGAGCTTCCGTTTCGGCGGGAGGACGCGTGTGAGCACGGTTTCGCGGACAAGTGCGTGGTCGAACCACAAGACCCTATCGTCAGCCCGCAGAATGCCATAATTCAGCGCTTCCTCGACGGAGTCGGCCAATTCATCCTCGCCGAGATCGGTGATAGATGCTAACAGTTCATATTCCCAGCGTTCTCCAATATGGTCTGAAGAATGGTCTTCGGTAAATCGCTCATATCTAACACCTGCACTCCAAGCCGATGAGCTTCCTGCAGCAGTTCCTTGGCGAAGAGTGGATTGCCTGCGGTGCGATCCATCAGTCTCACGACGACGTCATCGACCTGCTCGCCGGGCAGCAAATGCCTCACCCAAACCTCCAAATCCCGCTTCCCAAGGCGGTCTAACTCCATCCGTTGGGCCCCCAGGCGACCGAGGTGTGGCAATACCCCCCACAACGGATGATTGCAGTGCACCTCATCGGTTCTATACGTGGCAAGTACCACCACAGGACATTGAGGTATTGCATACATTGACGCACGCAGTAATTCTAACGTGGTCCGGTCGGCCCAATGGATGTTCAAGTACCAGCCGAACAGGTAACGGAGAGGTCGCTGCTGCTTGCACAAGGGCGTAGGCCATGCTGCGGGGCCGCCAGTCGCCCGCTGCACTTCCAAAAGGCGGCGCAAGTGTCAATGGCTCAAGGCCAAGCTTTGAGATGGCTTCGATCCAGGGACCGTACGGCGGTGTCTGCTTTAATCGGTCACAATGCCCAACCGCCCAAATCGAGTGGTATTCATGCGTTGCCTGTCTGGCATGTTTCAACAGAGTAGACTTTCCTGCCCCAGCCTCCCCGCCAACCAATACGACACGGCCGCTCTGTTCAGGAAAGTTGGTTAAAATGGCGCCTAGCTGCTCGAGTTGGTCGTGCTGTCCCACAAATGGGAGTTCCATCCGCTCGTTCTCCCTCAACCAGACATAGCCCCGAATTTCGTGGAATTTGAGGTGAGCGATTCTCCCTAGACCGGGTTCAATAGACGGTGGCCCTCTCGCCGAGAGTAAATCGCGGATATGTCTCAGTATAACGAAACGTTCAGAAAAAGCACAGAATCAGCAAGCGTGTTGCTATTTCAGAGGGACGCCCTATCCCCACGTCGAGTCCGATCACGCCCGACCGCTGATCACCATCTTGGGTGGCGTGCAAGCGCGGGAAGCCACCGGTGGTCGTACGGCGGCAGGCCCGGGGCCAGCACCTGAGCAAACGGCAAGTCGAAGCCCTGGCCCAACGTGTGGTTGTCGATTTCGACACGTTGTAGGCCACGGCGCCCCGGCGGGCGGCACAACCTGAGAAAGTGGCGGTGCTCTTCGTGGACGGTAAAGGCATTGTCATGCGGCCGGAATGGTTACGCCCGGCCACCGCACGCGCGCGGCAAAGAATTACCAGGCTGCCGCGGCCCCCTGGAGATTGTCTCAGCACTAAATTCCGACTCACTTACCATGCAAAGAAAAGTGGCCCTGCTGGACGATTGCATCGTCCCGTCCGAGAAGCCGCCTTGGCGTTCCGAGGTGAACCACCGGCATCATGAAAATATCCGACAAGGTGTCCAGCTCATACTTCCTCGGTAGGAGAAAGCGCACAGTGGCAAAGATTCCCCCACCGCCGTGGTGGCGGCATGCGAAACGTTTGGGTTGCGTGCTCCGGCCCGCGCAGTCTGCGAGGCTCTGCCCAGACGGTCTAGAACGATCGATTCGCACGGATAAACGCAATCTGGCGAGAGGTACTCGGGTTGCCGACGCCACGGCTGATAGCCTAACACCTCAACCTGTCCGGTGGTGGGATACAAAACCCCACTCAGCACTTTGAGGGTTGTGGTCTTTCCGGCGCCGTTCGGCCCGATGAAGCCTAAGATTTCTCCCTCGCCGACCGTTAGACTAATGAATTGTAACGCATCGCATCAATGGTGCTAAAGTCCCGATGCACCTCGGAATACAGGGCCGCGGGCAATCCGCTGGTGGGGACTGGCACACGATAGGACTTGTACAGATTCTGAGCAGCAATCATTTTGGTCATTCCTCACCGCGGAAGAATATTCAGGCACCTGGGGTTTATATAGGAGCGGAACGAAAGACCGGCATAAGCAAAAATCGACACGATATAACAGGTTGGTTCAAGGCACCAGTACCACGCCCCCTAAATTGGGAACTCCTTAATGCATTAACGGGCCGATAGCGACTTAGCCGAATTTTCTCGATATAATCTCTCTGACCCCAATTCTATGAAATGCGAGGTGACATGGTGAATCGGTATTCCGTCGATCCTTATTTGCGGTTTGTCGCGCCTTTTTATGTCGGTAAAGACGCTGCGCATGACTTTCGTCATATCCGACGCATCGTTGGTCGCCTGGCGGCTTTGGCAGAGGGCTTCTCGCCTGCCCCACGCTCGGATGTGCTGTACTTTTTAGCCAGTTTCCATGGTCTGGTTCACGACATCACGTCGTCCTCCGATTTTTCGGGCCAGGCACAGGAATTTCTGAGCCAACTTGGATGGTCCGAGCAGGAAGTCGGTGACGGATTTCGTCGCCTTCAACGCCATCTAAAATCTCCCGTAACGGTGGAAGAACAGATCGTGCATGACGCAAATTATGTGGAGTTGCTCGGGGCCTTCGGCATTGCCAAAGCCTTCACCAAGGGCGGGGCGGAAGGGCAGTCGTACGAAGAAACCGCGGACATCTTCGAACACCAGTTTCTTGACGCGGTGGAGTTTAAGACGCCCGTCGGACAGCAAATGGCGGCCGAGAAGCTGGCATATACCAAGGGTTTTCTTGCTCGCCTTCGGGCGGAGTTGTGAGTTTCGCCGCGCGATAGTCCGGCAACAGCTAACAAAGGCACGCCGGCCAAGCGGACGCCGTCGACGGCGAGCACCGTCCCGCTGATGAAGGAGCGAGGCCGCATGCGAACATAGCCATACAACAGCAACCACCTGCTCTGCGCCCCCAATGCACCGCTCTGGAACGCCAGGCTGGAGCCTGGAGTTGGGCGGCTTCTCGGCCTCGGCTACGTGACCAGTGAGAATCGGGCCTGATGCCACCGCATTGATGTCCAGCCTTGCGCTGAATGACCAGTGGAGTCTCGGGGCGGTGGCCACGGAGAAGCTAAAGGCCACCGGGCTGCTAGATGGTCTCGTCAATCTCCGAGTCCCTGTGGTTTTCTCCTGGCTGCGAGGAGTTCAGGGCCGCCCGCCCCGCCATCTGCTGCATTAAGGTGCGGGCAAGGTTTCACAGAGCAAGGTGAAGCCCATCTCGTGGCGGGCCGTGGCACGGTAATGAGCTTCACTCCGCAGTCGGGGCAGACACACTGGATACAGGCCGACTGTGGGGGCGTCACGGATTTTTGGGCAGTCGATGGCGGTGAGCGAGTATGGCTCCCGCGCCCAGACCGAGAAGGCCCCGCGATACCGGTGGATGTGCAGCCCCTGTCGCTGCCCGAGGCGCCAACCAGAACGAACTTCTGTGGAATCGGTAGATTATTGTCGACTCGCTCCATTCATTGCCGTCAACTTTCCTTACAGATACGTATTGTCTGCGCATCCTAACAGTGTTAGACTATTTACCATCGTTACAAAAACAAAAACGAGAGGACACCTTTCTGGTGACGATTCAAGATCGCCGGGCCCGGCAGCAAAGCGCCGTGCGGCAAGCCATTTTAGCGGCGGCTCGGGACATCGCCCGAGCGGATGGATGGCAGGCGGTCACCATCCGCAAGATTGCCGACCGGATCGAATACAGTACGCCGGTGATATACGAGCATTTTCCCAATAAACAAGGCATCTTGATGGCGCTGGCCGATCAAGGATTTCGCCTCATGCTGGAATGTTTTCGGCAAGTGGCCAGCTCTGAATCGGATCCGGTGCAGGCCTTGCAACGCATGGCCGCCGCCTATTGGACGTTTGCCTGGGACTACCCCGAACTGTACCAAGTCATGCACGGGCTGGACGGAATTCCGTTTGGCACGCCCGATACCCCCCATGAGGCGCAAGAATTATTTCGGTTAGTCGAGCACCAGGTGACGCGGCTTCCCGGCTATCATGGGGCGGAGGCTGCAGTACGGGCGGACGTAGACCTGCTATGGGCTTCATTGCACGGGCTCGTCGTCTTGACCATGCAGGGACGCATGGCGGGGGGACGCGCCCGCGCGGACGAATTGTTGCCGCTCTTAGCCACCAAATTCACCCGACCGCGAGGATGAATTTTTTTTTTGCACTTAACGCTGTCAGATATTCTACATCTGTCAAGGAGGGGAATATGTACACCAATCAATGGTATCGCGACAAAGTCGTGCTGATCACCGGCGGGTCACGCGGGATCGGCTAGGCTATGGTTCATCATCTCTTGGAGTCGGAGGCGCGGGTGTTGGTGTCAGCGCGAACGATGGACCGCGTCCGGACGCTAGAATCGGAATGGGGGTTGCATCGAATTCTCGGGATCGCCACCGACGTCGGCAACCGCGAACAGGTAGCAGGGGTTTTAACAGTTTGCCTTGACATTATCTATAGTTACTCGTAATATATTAATATGAGCAAGATGGCAACTGTAGCTGAAACGGCAAAATTCCTGGGTGTATCGAAGTCCACCCTCCGCCGGTGGG
>JAJZXX010000141.1 GCA_021806205.1 Bacillota bacterium
GATCGACGCGACGTAGAACGCCACGGCCTACCATGGACCGACCACTTTTGCCTGGAAATGAGTGGGTTCTCGGACCCAACTTGCCAATCTCGAGGGGGACACGAACACGATGGCGAGGACATAATCTCGCTGCCAAGACACTTAGTGTCAACTTGTGTTTAGTTAGTTGGTGGATCTCTGTCCCATCACCCTGACCTATCTTATGATGTATGAATTCGAATCCCTCTTTTTGAAACATCTTCCTTTCCTGGTCCGTTATGAGTGACTAAAACCGAATGGAGGACATGAAGATGAAGAAAATTGCTTATGGAGGTCTTGGACTTCTAGCGGCAGGATTAGGCGTGGCACTCATTGTTGTAGCGGACTCAGGGTCATCGGCTGGCGCGTCCAGCACCCCTTTGACCACATCCGTAACCGTATTCGGCTCCAACACCACCATGCGCACACCCAATCATGCCCAGGTCCTGCTGGGGGTGACTAATCAATCCGCTTCGGCCCAATCTGCACTCGCTTCCAACAACCGCATTATGGATCGCGTGGTGTCACAGTTAGAAAAGTTGGGAATAGCCAAAATCAATATCACGACGAGTGGGCTCAATATCAACCCGAATTACAGCCAAGCCAATCCACCATCGGTAACAGGCTACCAAGTCTCTGACAACCTAACGGTGGACACCAAGGTGGGGCTCGCTGGCGCAGTCATCGACCAAGCCGTAGCTGCGGGAGCCAACCAGATCAACGGCATCAATTTAATGCCTTTACGGTCGTCTCTTTATAAAAAAGCCTACGCGAGCGCCTTAAAGAACGCTCGATTGAAAGCCCAAGCCGTCGCCCTAGGCCTAGGTGAGCATATCGTGGGTGCGATATCTGTTCAGGTACAGTCATCGGGATCCCTGGGCACACCAATTTACTTCGGAGCGGCTCAGGCTTCATCCACCCCTATCTATCCCGGGCAGCAGCAGGACACTCTTACGCTCAAAGTCATCTATCGCTTAGGGCCGTAAGTGAGTTTGAATCCCCTGGCATGAAACAGGAATCTTGTGACAAGCTGTCGAAATGAAAAGGCGAGGTCAGGGACGCGAAGAGCCTGGACCGCCATTGGCGAAAACTTGCGCGTCAATTGGAATCCGACGATCCACTAAAGTGGCAGCCGGATCATTTCAGCCATCCTCGAGGATTATATTTTGATGGCAATTCGCTCGGTTTGCTCAGCGAAGAATCGCGCCGCCGGGTCAATGAGGCCTTAGCCCCTTGGCAGAATTTCGCTGCGGCGGCTTGGACCGGCGCTCCAAATCCCTGGTTTACATGGGTTGAGACAGTGTCAGATCAAATCGGAACACTAACAGGAACGCACCCCGGTGAAATTACGTTAGGGACATCCACGACCGTCGCGTTGCATCAACTCTTGGCACACGCCTTACAACTCGGCACGCTCAGCAGCATCTTGTCACTCGCGCCCTCGATGGCAGCGTAGAATTGCTGACTCAAGTGGGTATTGAGGGCAATGATCCCAGTCCTTGGTTGCCCTATTGGAGTCGCTGTTGCTCGATTCAAAGGTTTATAGCTAAGAATTAAGAGTCTAATATCGAAGACGTTAAATCGAAGACGTTAAAAGTCTAGTTTAAACGGCTGTTTCGGGACAGCTCCGTCCGCCAGGGCAACTTGACCAAATGGCTGGATCCCCCGGCTAGCCATCATTGCATTAGTCAGGTGGACGGACTACCTCGTCCAGCCATCGAGGAAATTTTTCCTGAAGCTTGGAATTGGGCCATACCTCGCGAATCCCTTGCCGTCGCATTTCGAGAAACATTTGGCCCTCCACGTGGGGGCCAAAAGCAGCCACCGGTATATCGGTCGGCAACCGAGACATCAACTCGGTCGTGGCCAATCGCATATCTAGGAGCACCGCACGGATATCGTCTCGCTTCATAGCGGCCAACACCTCTTCGGCTGTCGCCACTACCGTCATTGCCACGCCACGCACCTTACCAGCCGCCATGAGCGGCAGTGAAAACATCACATTATCCTCTAATACGACAATCACGACATCACCTGGGGGGCGATCGCATACACCAAGACACCTACCTGAGGGCAGTCGGCAAACAATGCACACTCGGCACACCGGGGCTTTTTAGCCGTGCATACCCGGCGCCCATGCAGAATGAGCCAATGATGCGCCGATGACCACTTTTTCTTGGGAATGATGCGCATCAGATCATGTTCCGTACCATCCGGGTCCTTGGCTTTGGACCAACCCAAACGATGCGCGACGCGAAACACGTGAGTGTCTACGGCGATGGCATCCTGGCCAAAAGCATTGGCCACCACAACATTTGCCGTCTTTCGTCCGACGCCCGGAAGCGTCATTAAGACATCGCGACTTTCGGGAACCTGGCCATCCCACCGCTCCACCAAAAGCTTCGATGTATTATAAATGTTGCGGGCTTTGGTGTGAAAGAGCCCGCAATCCCGGATTAGCAATTCAATCATGGGGATGGACGCCTCAGCCATCGAGGCAGCATCAGGGAACCGCTCAAACAATCGCGGCGTAATCATATTGACGCGCACATCGGTGCACTGGGCCGACAAAATGGTAGCCACCAACAATTGAAACGCTGTCTCATAATGCAATTCTGTATGGGCATCAGGGTAAGATGCTTGGAGCCTCTTTAATACCCGTGACACCTTCTGGGTCATAGCCGGACCTGGTCGACTTGGCCCAGAATATCGGCCACATGTCCCGGAACGCGAACCTTACGGTAAATTTTCTGGACAATCCCATCCGCCCCAATAACAAAGGTGCTGCGTTCGATGCCAAAGCTAGTTTTCCCATACAGACGTTTCTCTTTATACACGCCATACTGTTTGGATACTGTGGCATCCTCATCAACCAGTAACGGAAAAGGCAATTGATGCTTAGCTCGAAACTTTTGATGGCTAGCCAGTGTATCGGTGCTTACGCCTAGCACTACCGCACCGGACTGATTTAAGTGGGCATAGGCATCGCGGAAGTCGCAAGCTTCCGTCGTGCATCCCGGCGTATTATCCCGTGGGTAAAAGTAGAGCACCACCACTTTTCCCCTCAAATCTCTTAAATGCACTGAACCATCTGTCCCCGGCAAAGTAAAGTCTGGGGCTTCTTTATGTAACAAGGCGTCCTCCATGATGTCCTCCTTACCCACCCTCATAAACCCCGAGCCCACACCCTATGACAACGGCTTGACATAAATATCGCGCGGGATCTTTGACAAAATACTAGCTCCATCGGATCGGTTAATGACAACCTCCTCTAAACGCACGCCAAACTGGCCTGGCAAGTAAATGCCGGGCTCGATGGAAAAGGCGGCGTTTTCCGGCAGTTTCAACGTATTGCCTTCAGCCACCGAGGGGGGCTCGTGCACGGAAAGACCAATACCATGACCCACACGATGGATAAATGCCGCACCGTACCCTGCACTGCTGATGAATCCGCGCGCCGCTTGATCGACGACTTCGGCCGGAGCCCCTGGCACTGCAACCTGTTGGGCCGCCCGAACAGCTTGGTCCACGAGTCCATGGATCAGGCGGAATTCCTCAGGAGGTTCGCCAATATAGGCCACTCGAGTCATGTCTGACGCATAGCCTTGATAATAGCAGCCGATGTCCAACAGGACCGGTCCCTCTCCTATGACCGTGGTAGTGGGGCTATGATGGGGCAGTGCAGTATGCTCTCCGAAAGCTACGATGATAAAAGCTTCGCGATCGGCCCCATTGCGAATAAAGCTTTGGCGAATCACGTCTGCCAATTCCAACTCAGTGAGGCCGGGCCGCAAGGCTTCCAGTCCTGCCTGCATGGCCAAGTCATTGATGCTTTGACACGCCTGGAGCAGACGGCACTCCCCATCATCTTTTTTCATGCGCAAGGGCGCCATCACCTGGGAGGCCAACCCCATTGACTGCCCTACGGCCTCCGTTAAACTCCCTCCATGGTCATATCGGGCATCGTCAGAAATTAACCACGGTAAGGTGGGTTGTAATGCCACGGCCCGAGACAATACGTCTTGGGGTCCGGTATCATCGGTAAAGCGACTAATCGACACCTCTTTCGGTAAGTGTTCCACGGCTTCTTCTGCATTCACCGACGCAATCACGAGGTGAGCGGTCCTTGGGCCGATAATGAGAAACGTCAACCGCTCATCCGCCATCGGAGACCATCCGACTGCATACCGAAAGTCATCACCAGGAGCCAGAGCCATTACCTGTCCGGCCTTCGCTAAATTGACTTGAATCTCCTTAAGCCGCATCTTGGTCCCCCCAGCCCTATAACATTCTGAAACCTATTCAACCCCCCTGACGTTACTCTTTACAAACCATATATGAGGAGGCGACTCACGTGATGTTTCGATCGCTGTCCCTCGCTCTCGTCGCCGGCGGCGTAGTGGTTCTCGAAGTCTCCATGGACAACTGGATTCGGCTTATCTTCGAACTTATTTTAGGGGTTCTTGCTGTCGTACTCGCATCCGTCAAACCCCGCAGTCCGTCATAGGACTTCCCTGATATCTTAACAAATTATCCTGAATCCGTGACAAGTAGGGTTGACCACCCAAACAAGACAGCCCTCGGTCGAGCGTACCGAATGAGTGCAAATTCCCGAACAAAGATTCTGGGACCTGGCGATCGACGGTGATGGTGTGGTCGATGACTTGCTACGCGCGGCTGGGGCAAAACGGCAATGCTGTCAGGTTAAGCAAAAAAATGATTAATTTCTCGACAGGCCTCAGCGCCACGTGGGTTTAGAGTGGTTTCTTCCATGCTGTGTTCTGTCTGTTTCTGGATATGAAAGCGTAGGAAGTGTTG